>NZ_JBFTNE010000045.1:0-61316 GCF_056397325.1 Cupriavidus sp. 05N39 | reverse complement strand
GACCTGGATCATGCCGTCAACGGTGTGCTGTACGGCATCTTCAGTTCCTCGGGCGAATCGTGCATCGCGGGCTCGCGCCTGTTCGTGGCACGTTCCTTGTATGAGCCTTTCATGGACCGCCTGGCCGAGGGCGCGGCGCGCCTGCGCGTGGGCGATCCGGCCGACGAGCGCACCCAGATGGGGCCGCTGATCAGCGACCGCCACCGCGACTCGATCGAATCGTATGTGGCGCTGGGCGTATCCGAAGGCGGCCAGTTGCGCACGGGTGGCATCCGCCCGGCGGTGGCGGGCTGCGAGAACGGCTACTTCTACACGCCCACCATCATCGAAGGGCTGGATAACAGCGCCCGCGTGTGCCAGGAGGAAATCTTCGGGCCGGTGCTGGTGGCGATGGCCTTCGACGACGAGGACGACCTGATCGCGCAGGCCAACGACAGCGTGTACGCGCTGGCGGCCGGTGTGTGGACGCGCGACTACAAGCGTGCATGGCGCTTTGCGCGCGCGGTGCAGGCGGGCAACGTGTGGATCAATACGTACAAGCAGTTCTCGATCTCGACGCCGTTTGGCGGCTGGCGCGACAGCGGCCTGGGCCGGGAGAAGGGGAGGCTGGGCATCCTGCAGTACATGGAGCAGAAGAGCGTGTACTGGGGCATGCATGAACAACCGCTGCCGTGGGCTAACTAAGTGAGCACGACGAAATTGGACGCTGCACAAGCGACACAGCAGGAGAGGGTAATGAACACGATTCTGGGCATCGACGAAATCGTCTACGGTGCCGACGACCTGGACGCCTGCCGGCGCTTCTTCGCCGACTGGGGCCTCACGCTGGTGCGCGAGGACGAGGGCGGGCTGGATTTCGAGACGCTGAACGGCTGCCGCGTGCTGGTGCGCCGCACCGACGACCCCGCGCTGCCGGTGGCGATGGAAGACGGCCCGACGCTGCGCGAAGTGGTGTGGGGCGTGGACACGCAGGCCGCGCTGGACAAGATCGCGGATGCCATTCGCGCCGAGCCAGGCTTTGTCAGCTCGGGAGAGCACGGTATGCAGGGCGAGCAAGGCGAGCGCGTGGGCTGCACCGATCCCAACGGCCTGGCCGTGCGCTTCCAGCTGACCCGCAAGCGCGACGTCGAGGTCGAATGCGCCACGATGAACACCTGGAACGACAAGCCGCGCCTGAACCAGCGCAGCCCGATCTACGAGCGTGCCACGCCGATCGAGGTGGGGCACTTGGTGTTCTTCGTCAAGGACGTGGCGGCGACCGAGCGCTTCTACACCGAGAAGCTGGGCTTCGTGCCGTCGGACCACTATCCCGGCCGTGGCGCCTTCCTGCGCTGCGCGCCGGACGGCGGCCACCACGACCTGTTCCTGCTGCAGTTGCCGCAGGCCAAGAGCGGCCTGAACCACGTGGCCTTCACCGTGCGCGATATCCATGAAGTATTCGGCGGCGGCCTGCATGTGTCGCGCAGCGGCTGGGACACGCAGCTCGGCCCGGGCCGGCATCCGATTTCCTCGGCTTACTTTTGGTACTTCAAGAATCCGGCCGGCGGCCTGATCGAGTACTACGCGGACGAGGACCAGCTGGACGCCGGATGGGAGCCGCGCGATTTCGAACCGGGTCCCACCATGTTCGCGGAATGGGCGGTGGAAGGCGGCCTGGACGGTAATACCCGCCGGCAGAAGAACGCGGGCGGCCCGCAGGGCAAGTTCCTGACCGAGAAGCGCTGAATACGGTGTGGCAGGCAGCGTAGCAATACAGGCAGCAAGGCGATACGAAGCAATACGAAGCGACACATAGCGATACAAAGCAACACAAGGAAGTGCCATGAGTACCAGCCAATCCCTTACCCTGCGCGTGCAGGCCATGCGCTTCGAAGCGCGCGGCATTGTCAGCGTGGAGTTGCGCGACCCGGAAGGGCGCGAGTTGCCGGCGTACGCGCCCGGCGCGCATATCGACCTGCATCTGGGCAATGGCCTGGTGCGCAGCTACTCGCTGTGCGGCGCGCCGGAAGTGCGCGACCGCTACGTGGTGGGGGTGTTGCTCGACCGCGCCAGCCGCGGCGGCTCGCGCTATGTGCACGAGCAACTGCGCGTGGGCAGCACGCTTGCCGTGGCGGTGCCCCGCAACCACTTCGCGCTGGAAGAGGGCGCGGCCCACACGGTGCTGGTGGCGGGCGGGATCGGTGTGACGCCCATCGTCTGCATGGCGCGGCGGCTGCATGAACTGGGGCGCTCCTTCACACTGCTCTACTGCGCGCGGTCTCGCGCGGAAGCGGCTTTCGCGGACGAGCTGGCCGCCTATGGCGACGCGGTGCGCATGCACTTCGACGACGAGGCGGGCAGCCCGCCGGACCTGTCCGCGCTGCTGGCGGGGCAAGCGGCCAGCACGCACTTCTACTGCTGCGGCCCCGGCCCGATGCTGAATGCCTTCGAAGCCGCCTGCGCCGGACACGGCTATGCCGAAGTGCATATCGAACGCTTTGCGGCAGACCCGTCGGTGGCGGCCGTGCAGGAAGGCGAGTACACCGTGGCGCTGGCAAGCACGGGCAGCGAGCTGAAAGTGCCGGCAGGCAAGTCCTTGCTGGATGCCTTGCTCGAAGCGGGCATCGCCGTCGAGCACAGCTGCAAGGAAGGCGTGTGCGGCTCGTGTGAAACGCGCGTGCTGGAAGGCATTCCAGAACACCGCGACGGCGTGCTCAGCAAGAGCGAACGCGAATCGAACCAGACCATGATGGTGTGCGTGTCGGGTTGCAAGGGCAAGCGCCTGGTGCTGGACCTCTGAGCGACCTCCAAGCGCTACCGCGCGCCGCATCGGATGCGGCGGCGGCGGTGGTGGCCAGCGCGGGGTAAATCCCGCGATGCGCCAGCGCGAGGCGGCTGCGTGCCTCGGATACTTTTGAAGAGAAACACCGTGTTGATCCAGAGACAAGAGGCCCCGTTCGCCGATGCGAACGCCGAGGGCGTGGCGACCCCATCCAGCAACATCGCGGCAGACGGCGGCGCGAATCGCGCGGCCGGCGCGCCGGCCACGGCCACGCGCGGCGAGATCATCGCGCGTATCGAGCGGCTGCCCAGCAACGGCATGCATGTCCGGGCCCGGTTGCTGATCGGCCTGGCCACGTTCTTCGACGGCTTTGATGTGATCGCGATTGCGGCCACGCTGCCGCTGCTGATCTCGATGTGGTCGCTCACGCCGGCCCAGGTCGGCTTCCTGATCGCGGCGCCGTCGGTGGGGCAACTGATTGGCGCGCTGCTGTTCCCCTATCTCGCCGAGCGCTTTGGCCGGCTGCATTCGATTGGCTGGAGCGCCGGCATCATCGGGCTGATGAGCATTGCCTGCGGCTTCGCGCCATCATTCGAAATCTTCGCCTTGCTGCGCATCGTGCAGGGCCTCGGGCTTGGCGGCGAATTGCCGGTGGCCGCCACCTATATCAACGAGGTCACGCGCGCGCACGGGCGCGGGCGCTTCGTGCTGCTGTACGAGGTGGTGTTCCCGATCGGCCTGCTGATCTCCAATGCCGTAGGCGCGTGGCTGGTGCCGAAGTTCGGCTGGACCGTCATGTACTTCATCGGCGGCGCCCCTGTCATTCTCTTCTTCATCCTGCGCCGGGCCATTCCGGAGTCGCCGCGCTGGCTGGCGGAGAAGGGCCGGTTGGAGGAAGCCGACCGCGCGCTGCAGGCCTTCGAGGCGCGCGCCAAGGGGCCGCTGGCGCCGCTGGGCGATGTGTCCGCCTACGATGCGATGACCCACAAGCACCCGCGCCGCAGCGTGAAGGACCTGCTGGGCAAGGCCTATATCGGGCGCACGCTGGCGGTGTGGATGCTGTGGGCCACCTGTGGCTTTATCCAGTATGGGTTATCGACCTGGCTGCCGACGATCTACAAGACCGTGTATCACGCGCCGCTGCAACTGGCGCTGAATCTCGCCGCCGGCGCATCAGTGCTGGGCGTGGTGGGCTCGCTGGTCTGCGCGATGATCGTCGACAAGGTGGGCCGCAAGCCGGTGATCAACGTCTCGTTTGTCCTGTGCGCGTTGTCGCTTGCGCTGGCCGGCGTGTTCCATGCGGAGTCGGTGTATGTGGTGGCAGGCCTGTGCGCGCTGGCCCTTGGCTTCCTGGCCAGCGGCTTTATCACGGCCTACGTGTACACGCCGGAACTGTATCCCACCAGCATTCGCGCGATGGGCTGCGGTTTCGGGGGCGCCTGGCTGAAACTGGCGGCGATCTTCGCGCCGACGCTGGTCGCCAATACGATCGGCACGGGCAACCTCAGCAGCGCGTTCTATGCGCTCGCGCTGGTGCCGTTCCTGGCCGCGCTGACGATTCACTTCCTTGGCATCGAAACCAAGGGCAAGGTCCTCGAGCAACTCGAGGCCTGAAGCGAGCGGTGCGAGGCCGCGGGCGCTCGGCACGCCAGCGAATGCGCGGCCTGGCTGCGGGAATACCTGAAGGGCTAGGGTCCGCGCACCGGTCTGGTGATTGAAGTGCTGGAGGATCGACGCCGGGCGTGTTATATCGGTCAGTCGCGGGATGGCGCGCCGGGGTCGGGGCGCGGGGCCCGCATCGGGCGGGGCCCGGCCCAAAGCCGGTACCATATAGCAACGCCAAAGCACTTCATTCGCAGAGATATCACCATGACAGACGCTGTCGAGCCAACCGATCTCCAGGACAAGTACATCGTGCCGGGACTTGAACGCGGCCTGCGCTTGCTGGGCGAGTTCAGCCGCAACGAGAAGACCTTGTCCGCGGCCGAACTGGCTCGCAGGCTCCAGGTCCCGCGCTCCACGGTGTTCCGCCTGCTGACCACGCTGGAGATGATGGGCTTTGTCGAGCGCACCGACGGCGGCCGCGAGTTCCGGCTCGGCATGGCGGTGCTGCGCCTCGGCTTCGATTATCTCGCTTCGCTGGAGCTGACCGAGCTGGGCCGCCCGCTGCTGGACCGGCTGCGCGACGAAATCAATTACCCCTGCAACCTCGTGGTGCGCGACGGCCGCTCCATTGTCTATGTGGCCAAGTCCGTGGCGCCCACGCCGTTCGCCAGTTCGGTCAATGTCGGCACCCGCCTGCCGGCGCACGCGACCGTGCTCGGCCGCGTGCTGCTTGAAGACCTGACATTGGAGGCGTTGCGCGAACTCTATCCCGAGCCGCAACTGGAAGTCTTCTCGGACAGCACACCCAAGACCGTGGAGGCCCTGTTCGACATGGTTCAGCGCGACCGCCAGCGCGGCTATGTGCTGCAGGAGGGTTTTTTCGAAACCAGCATCTCGACCATTGCCGCACCGGTGCGCGACCGCAGCGGCAAGGTGGTGGCGGCGCTTGGGGCTACCATCCCGGCTTCGCGGATCGATCCGGAGCGGCTGGATACGATGGTGGAGCAGGTGAGGGGGGCCGCGGCGGAGTTGTCGCGGTTGCTGGACTATCGGCCGCCGATGGGTGGCGTGGTGGCGAATTTCTAAGGTGCCGGGCGAGCGGCGCGAATTCCTGCAGGCCCATCCTGTCCCGCTGGTGGACGGGCGCGGCCAGGCAGGACGATCAGGGAACCCCGGGAAGCGAAATGGCTGAGAAGGTTGGCGGTTGGATTCTAGTGGGGAGCGAAGGCGGTTACCGCCGGCTTGCGCGATACGCAATCGAAGATGAGGGCTCGCTGAATATCCGCTTCGTCCGTGCCGGCACCGTTCAGGAAGGCGCGGGCGCCGATTCTGACCGGATCGGGCAGCCGAAAACCAGGAAGTTGTCGTATCACGCCACCGGGCAAGTCCACCTGGACCACCGGCCCGGCGAAAGCGTCTTCATGGAGCCCTTGAGCCGTATCACCGGCCTGAATCTCTTCGCGGTCTATCGTGTCCCGTCGGCAGGGCGGCTTGATGAGCATGATGAGGCCTTGGGCCCCTCGGACCTGGTGCTGGCTTGTCCTGAGCAGTCCGTCCCGACGCAGTTCCTCTTTGGGATAGGTCCTTGCACCGCGAGCGCTCCCGGCACTTGGGGGAGCATCAGATTGGAAGGCTTGTTTACGCTCAGCGTTGCAATGGCCCCAGAGGCGCCCGACTATCCTGAGCACCTGAAGATTTACTTCTCCATATTCCTGTGGAAGGGCTTGTTTGAGCAACTGCCAATCCAGGAAGATCAGGCCTGCGCGGAGTTCCACCGGAAACTGGATGCCTCGCAAGGATTGACCGTCTTTCCGGCCACGTCCGATACCGCGAAGGGCGGTGGCTGAGGCGGCGGCGCGCGTTGTTGCCGTGCTGGATATCTTCCACAGGAGGCCCTCCCGTCGCCATCCCTCTGGACCGAGGGCCTCTCTAGTGAGCCATTAGCCCTGCGTCAGCGTTTCCAGGCTATCGGCGCGGAGGCGGAGCAGGCGGCCACCTTGCCGGACCAGCTCCTGGTGGTAGTGACCTTGACTAGCTGTTCGTTGACCGGCTCGATCGGCCGTTGCCGGCGCTCGGCCAGGCTGTTGGCTACGCTGGCAAGCGCTGCCTTGCACGCCGCATCGGCCGAGCTGGATCGCACGATGAACTGCGAATAGCGATAGTTGACTATCAGGGTGAAGCCGTCTGGAACGTATTCAACCGTGTATTCGGTGTCCATGTCATACGTCGACATCTGTCGGCCAGCAGATGGCGCGGGCGTGGTCGTAGTGCATGCCGCCGATATCAGGCAGGCTACCGCTGCCAGCACCTTCTTGTATTGCACGGCATGATCTCCAAGGATTTCATTGCAGGAAGCGCGGCGCATCTTGGCTTGTGTACGAGTCTGGGGCTGGATGGTACCAAGGAATGACGGTGGAGGAATCCGGATGGCCATGGTCCCGGCGCCTTCCCGCAGTGGCCGCCGCCGCTTGGGCAATGGACGGAATCGGGGGAGTCGCAGAATCGGGCGCCCACCTGGGTTCGACGGCATCTTCAATGCAAGGTGTCGCGATGGCTTCGGCGGAAATTTTTTCACCCAAAGAAAAAAGGACTTGGGCTGTCGCCGCAAGTCCTTCATTCCTCACCGAATTTTGGTGGGTGGTACAGGGATTGAACCTGTGACCCCTGCCGTGTGAAGGCAGTGCTCTACCGCTGAGCTAACCACCCCTGCTGCTGCGTTGTTGCTGCTGTGCTGCAGAGAAACAAGATTATGTCAGCACGCTTGTATCTTGTAAAGCCCTTTCTGGAGATTTCTGCAAAAAATCGCTTCTGGCTTTCCTGGCAGGCTCACGCGGCTTCAGCCGCGGGCGCATCTTCCTGCCACACCACCTTGCCGCCGCTCGCCTTGTCCAGTTGCTTGAGCACGGCCAGGTGCGCGGTGGTCTCTTCCTCGCTGGCCATCAGCACCGGCAGGTCCAGGCGCGAGAGGTCAGTGGATGCCACGGCGTCGCTCTGCGAGCCGCCGCCGTCAAGCATATCGATGACCAGCGAGTTCTGGCCGCGCGTCATCGCGAGGTAGACCTCGGCCAGCAGTTCCGCATCGAGCAGTGCGCCGTGCAGGGTGCGGTGCGAATTGCTGATGCCGAGGCGGTCGCACAGCGCATCGAGCGAATTGCGCTTGCCGGGGAACATCTGGCGCGCTTCGCGCAGGGTGTCGATCACATTGCCCGCGTGCTCGCGGAACGGGGGCAGCCCGACCAGCTTGAATTCCATGTCGAGGAAGCCAAGGTCGAAGGGCGCGTTGTGAATGATCAGTTCGGCGTCCTGGATGAAATCCCGGATCTCGTGTACCACTTCCGCGAACTTGGGCTTGTCGGCCAGGAATTCGACGGTGATGCCGTGCACCGCGATCGCGCCTTCGTCGATATCGCGTTCCGGGTTGACGTAGAAGTGCAGGTGCCTGCCCGTGAGGCGGCGGTTGAGCAGCTCCACGCAGCCGATTTCAATCAGGCGGTCGCCGGTGGCGGCGCTAAGGCCGGTGGTTTCGGTGTCGAGAACGATCTGTCGCATGGCGGGCATTCTAACCGGAGGGGCGGGGCAGGCGGCCGTCGGGGCCTGTCCTTAACCCTTGAGCGACTCCACGCCGCGGTTGGCGAGGGCGTCGGCGCGTTCGTTGCCCGGATGGCCGTTGTGGCCGCGCACCCAGTGCCAGGAGATATCGTGCTGCTGCGCGAGCTTGTCCATTTCCTGCCAGAGGTCGGCGTTTTTCACCGGTTTCTTGTCGGCGGTCTTCCAGCCGCGTGCCTTCCAGCCCGGCAACCATTCGCCGATGCCTTTCTGCACGTACTGGGAGTCGGTGTAGACCTTGATCCGGCACGGCCGCTTGAGCGCGCGCAGGGCTTCGATCACGGCGGTCATTTCCATGCGGTTGTTGGTGGTCAGGGGCTCGCCGCCGAACAGTTCTTTTTCGTTGCTGCCGGAGACCAGCACAGCGCCCCAGCCGCCGCGGCCAGGGTTGCCTTTGCAGGCGCCGTCAGAGTAGATGATGACGTCTTCGATTTCGTTGGGTTGCATTGCGTTGTCGCTAAGGTTGGCACGGCAATGGCGCGCGGTGCCGACCGGGGTGATTGGGTGTGCGCCGGTGGCGCTCAATGCTCGTCGCCGGGCGCCTTGCCGTGGGTGCCCGTGGGCGAGGCCACCGGCGCGGCGACGGGTGACAGTGCCGTCTTGGGACTCTTCCAGGCGGGGCCGACCAGGCGGATATTGCGCACGCGCTTGACCGCCGAAATCATATAGACTGAGCCGAAGATCGGCCACCAGCGGTCGCCGGCCTTTTCCATGAAGGCGGTGCGCTGCAGCCAGCGCTCTGTGTGGTAGGGCGGGCAATAGCAGCCAAACCGGCCGCGGATGATATCGAAACCCAGCAGTTTGAGCCAGTCCTTGATCCGCACGAAACCGATCGACTGGCTGTCGTTGGGCAGGAAAGGATCGGCGCCCAGCCGCTTGAGGCCCTGGCGCGCGCCCCACAGGCTCATGGGGTTGAAGCAGGTCACCACGACGCGGCCTTCGGGCATCAGCACGCGCGATACTTCGCGCAACACCTCGTGGGGATCTTCCGAAAATTCCAGGATATGGGGCAGGGTGATCAGATCGATACTTTGCGTTTCGAACGGCAATTCGTCGAAGCGGCACAGCAGCTGGCGGGCGTCGGCCTGGGCGCGTGGGCCATGGGGGCCGCTGCCGGGAGCCAGCGCCAGTGCGGAGAACGGCATGCGGTTTTCGCGCAGCGTGTCAATGTGCGGCAGGCCAAGCTGCACCGCGTGGTAGCCGAAGATATCCACGACGGTCCGGTCGTACTGACCCTGCTCCCACTGGAGCATGTATTGCCCGGGAGGCGAGGCAAGCCAGTCTTCCCAATTTATAATCGGACGCTTGGACATAGGAGCACGCATGTTGAAGGTGGAGCCGATTCCCGCATTCCAGGATAACTATATCTGGGCTATCCACGACGGTCACTGCGCCGCCGTGGTGGACCCGGGCGAAGCCGCGCCGGTCGAGGCTTTCCTGGCACGCGCGGGGCTGGTGCTGGGCGCTATTGTAATCACCCATCACCATGGCGATCACCAGGGCGGGGTGGCCGAGCTGCTGGCGGCGCATCCGGTGGCGCCGGATGGCACGCCATTGCCCGTGATCGGGCCGGCCGGCGAACGCATCGGCGGGCGTACCGTGGCCGTGCGCGAAGGCGACACCGTGGAGGTGGCCCATCCCGCGCTGCAACTCAAGGTGCTCGACGTACCGGGTCACACCGCCGGTCACGTTGCCTACGTGGCGGATCTGCCCGGCGCCGGTCCGGCCGTGTTCTGCGGCGATACGCTGTTCGCCAGCGGATGCGGGCGGCTGTTCGAGGGTTCGCCGGCGCAGATGCTGGCCTCGCTGGACAAGCTGGCGGCGCTGCCCGGCGCCACCCGCGTGTTTTGCGCCCACGAGTACACGCGTAGCAATGTGCGCTTTGCGCGGGCGGTGGAGCCGGACAATGCCGCGCTGGCAGCCTGGGAGGCGCGTGTGGATGCATTGCGTGCCGCGGGCACGCCGACCGTACCGACCACGGTTGCGCAGGAGCGGGAGGTCAATCCCTTCCTGCGTTCGCGCGAACCTTCGGTACGCCTGGCGGTGGCCGCCCATGCGGGTGGCCCGGCAGCCAACGACGCGGCGGCCTTCGGCGCGCTGCGTGGCTGGAAAGACAATTTCCGCTGATTCCTTATTGCCATATGCCGGCGTGGCGGACCCGCCAGCCGTTGACCCCGCAAGCCGGGAGGGCGATTTCCGTGTACCCGTTATGTTCCTGGCGGCGCTGCCCTGGCGCCGCCGCAGGGAAAATTTCATTGACGCGAAAGCCGCTTTTTCTTAGCATCAGGCAAATTTTTAGCGTCACGATTTGAGAACTTAATGAAAATTGGTCGATTACTGGCGGTGGTTGCGTGTGCCGCGCTGCTCGCAGCGTGTGCCGGCACGCCAACTCCGCCCGGCGCCGCCGATGGCGTCAGCACGACCGCCTCCGCTTCCAAACCTGCGTATTCGAAGCCCGATCCGCTCAATTCGATCAACAGCGCGGCCGTGATCAACCTGGACCGCGACAGCCTCGACTGGCTGCGCGGCCCGTCAAGCGACATCTGGGACCGTATCCGCCGCGGATTCGGCATGCCGGACCTGGAAGGCACGCTGGTTGACGATCGCACGCAGTGGTACGCGCAGCGGCCGGAATACATGGAACGGATGGTCGCGCGCTCGAGCCGCTACCTCTATCACATCGTCGAGGAACTGGAACGCCGCAAGATGCCCACGGAGCTGGCGTTGTTGCCCTTCGTGGAAAGCGCCTTCAACCCGCAGGCCGAGTCCACCGCCAAGGCGGCCGGCATGTGGCAGTTCATTCCGAGCACCGGCAAGAGCTACAACCTGAAGCAGAACATGTTCCGCGACGAGCGGCGCGATGTGCTGGCGTCGACCGACGCGGCGCTGGATTACCTGCAGCGGCTGTACGACATGTTCGGCGACTGGCAACTGGCGCTGGCGGCGTATAACTGGGGCGAGGGCGCGGTTTCCAGGGCCATCGCGCGCAATCAGGCGCGCGGGCTGCCGACGGACTACGCCAGCCTGAGCATGCCCAACGAAACGCGCTACTACGTGCCCAAGCTGCAGGCGGTCAAGAACATCATTGCCAACCCCCAGATGTACGGGGTGAAGCTGCCCGATATTCCCGACCACCCGTACTTCGTCACGGTGACCACATCGCGCGATATCGACGTCTCGCTGGCGGCCAAGCTCGCCAATATGCCGCTCGACGAGTTCAAGGCGCTGAACCCGTCCTTCAACCGGCCGGTGATCCTCGGCGCGGCGAATCCGCAGATCCTGCTGCCGTTCGATAACGCCGAGCGCTTCCAGTACAACCTCAATACCTACCGGGGCGGCCTGTCGAGCTGGACGGCGGTGACGGTGGACAACCGCGAGCGCATCGAGGCGCTCGCGGCGCGGCTGAATATCGACGCGGACACCATTCGCGAGATCAACCGCATTCCCAAGGGCATGCGGCTGAAGGCCGGCTCCACCGTGGTGGTGCCGCGCTCGGAGAGCCACGGCCAGGATATCAGCGCCACGCTGGCGGAAAGCGCCATGATGGCTGTCGAGCCGGATGTGCCGGACGCGCGCCGCGTGGTGGTGCGCGCGGGGCGGCGCGACACGGTGGTTTCGCTGGCGCATCGCTACGGCGTGTCGGCCGGGCAGGTGCAATCCTGGAACAAGCTTTCCGGCACCAAGCTGGTGGCGGGGCAGAGCCTGGTGTTGATGGTGCCCGCGCGTTCGGCGGCCCGTTTCGCCAGTGCCACCGACACGCCGCCCACTGCGTCCGCCCTGGCGCCGGTTCGCGGCGAGCCGGTGCAGGCAACCGCCAAGGGCCGCGCGGCGGGCCGTCAGCGTGTGACGGTGGAGGCGGCCCCGCGCAAGGCTGCTGCCGGCGCCGGCAGGACGGCCAAAGCCGCTCCGGCGGTCCCGGCAGCCAAGGCCGGCGCCAAACCGTCCGCGAAGCCAGCCGGCAAGGCTGCCGCGGCGCCTGCCAAGACCAAGGCGCACGCGCGCTGACCGGGCTCGGGCCAACGGGTTCGAGCCAGCAAGTTTGAGCCAGATCAAGGGCGTGCCAATGGCACGCCCTTTTGCTTGGTGCGGTGCGTCAGCGGTAAGCGTTGCGTAAGCCGGCGTACCCAGACTGCAGGTACCGGTGGGCTGGCTTGGCTGCGGCAAGCCAGCCGCCATGCGCCTGGAATGGTGGCAAACTAACGGGCGACAGCAGACAGCATCAGGCGGTTCGCCCGGCCAAGACAAACTGCATATGGACAACCCGCATTCAAGCGGAGGAGACAAGCCATGACGGCTACCCGTGCCCTGCACGCACGCTCAGTGAGCGATCCCGAAGGTTTCTGGGCCGAACAGGCTCGCCGCATCGACTGGGAAACCCCGTTCGAGACCGTGCTGGACGATAGCCGTCCACCATTTACCCGGTGGTTCGTTGGCGGGCGCACCAATCTCTGCCACAACGCCGTCGACCGTCACCTGGCGGCGCGCGCGGACCAGCCCGCGCTGATCTACGTGTCGACCGAAACCGGCCAGCATCGCACTTACAGCTACGCCGAACTGCATGACGAGGTCAACCGCATGGCCGCGATCCTGCAGCAGATGGGCGTGGCCAAGGGCGACCGCGTGCTGATCTATATGCCGATGATTCCCGAGGCCGCCTTTGCCATGCTGGCGTGCACGCGGATCGGCGCCATTCACTCGGTGGTGTTTGGCGGCTTCGCCTCGGTCAGTCTGGCCGCGCGCATCGACGACGCGCAGCCGCGTGTGATCGTCAGCGCGGACTCCGGCTCGCGCGCGGGCAAGGTGGTGCCCTACAAGCCGCTGCTCGACGAGGCGGTGACGCTGGCCGCGCACAAGCCCGAACGCGTGCTGCTGGTGGATCGCCAGCTCGCGCCGATGGCGCTCACGCCCGGCCGCGACGAAGACTACGCAGCCTGGCGCGAGCGCGTGGGCGCGGCGCGCGTGCCGTGCGTCTGGCTCGAATCGAGCGAGCCATCCTACGTGCTCTACACCTCGGGCACCACCGGAAAACCAAAAGGCGTACAGCGCGACACCGGCGGCTACGCGGTCGCGYTGGCCACCTCGATGGATTACATCTTCTGCGGCAAGGCTGGCGACACCATGTTCTCCAGCTCCGATATCGGCTGGGTGGTGGGGCACAGCTACATTGTGTACGGGCCGCTGCTGGCCGGCATGGCCACGCTGATGTACGAAGGTACGCCGGTGCGCCCGGACGGCGGCATCCTGTGGCAACTGGTCGAGCAGTACCGCGTGAACATCATGTTCAGCGCGCCCACCGCCATTCGCGTGCTGAAGAAGCAGGACCCGGCCTGGCTCACGCGCTACGACCTCTCCAGCCTGCGCCTGCTGTTCCTGGCCGGCGAGCCGCTCGACGAACCCACCGCCAGCTGGATCCAGCAGGGCATTGGCAAGCCGGTGGTGGACAACTACTGGCAGACCGAGACGGGCTGGCCGATCATCGCCATCCAGCGCGGTATCGATCCGTTGCCGGCCAAGCTGGGGTCGCCCGGCGTGCCGGTCTATGGCTACGACCTGAAGATCGTCGATGAAGCCACCGGCGCCGAATGCGCGCCGGGGCAGAAAGGCGTGGTCGCCATCGACGGGCCGTTGCCGCCGGGGTGCATGACCACGGTGTGGGGCGACGATGAACGCTTCGTCAAGACCTATTGGTCCGGCGTGCCGGGCCGCCGCTGCTATTCGACGTTCGACTGGGGTGTGCAGGACGAGGACGGCTATATCTTTATCCTGGGCCGCACCGACGACGTGATCAATGTGGCGGGCCACAGGCTGGGCACGCGCGAGATCGAGGAGAGCATCTCGTCGCATCCGGCGGTGGCTGAGGTGGCGGTGGTGGGCGTGCACGATGCGCTGAAGGGGCAGGTGGCGATGGCGTTCGTGATCGCGCGCGACGCGGGCCGCATCGAAACCCAGGCCGACCGGCTGGCGCTGGAAGGCGACGTGATGAAGACCGTGGACCGGCAACTGGGCGCGGTGGCGCGCCCGGCGCGCGTGTTCTTCGTCAATGCGCTGCCCAAGACCCGCTCCGGCAAGCTGCTGCGCCGCGCCATGCAGGCGGTGGCGGAAGGCCGCAACCCCGGCGATCTCACCACGATCGAAGATCCCACCGCGCTGGCGCAACTCCAGGCGGCGATGCAAGGCTGACGGCTGTCCAGGCCGCCGCGCGCCGGAGGGCGAGCGGCGGCAGAGGCATGTTTAGGGCTTGAAACGCGGCGTATCCGCCGCTGCCGGGTTGGCTGAGCTGGCCTCCCGGGGCACGCGCTGCACCGCGTCAGAGATTGTGCTTGCACGACGGTCCGATGCGGACTAATATTTTAAGCATCAAATATTTAAGTATGATCTAGATGCGCTCCCGCGCATCGCATGTGCCGCGAGGGGCCGGGCCAGCCGGATCCGGGCCGGCGCGCAGGAGACGACAAGATGCGAGTGCTGTGTATCGGCGGAGGCCCCTCGGGCCTGTACTTCGGTTTGCTGATGAAGCTGCGGGATCCCTCCAACGAGGTCTACGTAGTGGAGCGCAACCGGCCCTACGACACGTTCGGCTGGGGCGTGGTGTTCTCCGACGCCACCATGGACAACCTCAAGCAGGCCGATCCGGTCAGCGCGCAGCAGATCAACGAGGCATTCAACCACTGGGACGATATCGACATCCATATCGGCGGGCGCACCATGCGTTCCGGCGGGCATGGCTTTATCGGCATCGGCCGCAAGCGTCTGCTCAATATCCTGCAGGCACGTTGCGAGGAGTTGGGCGTGCATCTGGTCTTCGAGACCGACGTCACGGATGACCAGGCGCTGGCGCAGCAATACCAGGCCGACATCGTGATCGCCGCCGACGGTATCAACAGCCGCGTGCGCGGCCGCTACGCCGAGACCTTCCAGCCCGATATCGATACCCGTCTGTGCCGCTTTGTCTGGCTTGGCACGCGCAAGCTGTTCGACGCCTTTACCTTCGCCTTCGAAAAAACCGAGCATGGCTGGTTCCAGGCCCATGCCTACCGTTTCGACGACAACACCTCCACCTTTATCGTCGAGGCGCCCGAGCCGGTCTGGCGCGCCGCCGGCATCGAGCAGATGAGCCAGGAGGAGGGCGTGGCCTTCTGCGAGCGCCTGTTTGCCCGCTACCTGGACGGTAACGCCCTGATCAGCAACGCCACTCACCTGCGCGGCTCGGCCAACTGGATCCGCTTTCCGCGTGTGATCTGCGGCACCTGGGTGCACTGGAACACACTGGCCGACGGCCGCCGCGTGCCGGTGGTGCTGATGGGCGACGCCGCGCATACCGCGCATTTCTCGATCGGCTCCGGCACCAAGCTGGCGCTGGAAGATGCGATCGACCTCGCCAACAATATCCGCGATGCCGGGCCGGGCGGCGCCGACGTGCTGCCGCAGGCGCTGGAGCGTTACCAGGCCACCCGCAGCGTCGAGGTCCTCAAGATCCAGAATGCCGCGCGCAACTCCACCGAATGGTTCGAGAACGTCGAGCGCTATGCGGGCATGGCGCCGGAGCAGTTCGCCTATTCCCTGCTGACGCGCTCGCAGCGCATCTCGCACGAGAACCTGCGCGTGCGGGATTCCGGCTACGTCGAGGGCTTCGAGCGCTGGCTCGCGGCACAGGCGGCGGCCAACGTTGCCAATGCCGGCCAACCCGCCGATGCGCGCGCGGTGCCGCCGATGTTCACGCCGTTCCGTGTACGCGGCGTCACGCTGAAGAACCGCGTGGTGGTGTCGCCCATGGCCATGTATTCCTGCGAGGACGGCGTGCCCGGCGACTTCCACCTGACCCACCTGGGCGCGCGCGCGCTCGGTGGCGCCGGCATGGTGGTGGCGGAGATGACCTGTACTTCTCCGGATGCGCGCATCACCCCGGGATGCCCGGGTTTGTGGAACGACGCGCAGCGCGACGCCTGGCGCCGCATCGTCGATTTCGTGCACGCCAACAGCGATGCGCGCATCGCCATGCAGATTGGCCACGCCGGGCGCAAGGGTTCGACCCAGCTCGGCTGGGAAGCGATGGACTACCCGCTTGCCAGCGGCAACTGGCCGGTGATGTCGGCCTCGCCGCTGCCCTATATGCCGGGCGTGTCGCAAGTGCCGCGCGAGATGAGCCGCGCGGACATGGATCAGGTGCGGGACGATTTCGTGGCCGCCGCGCGGCGTGCCGCGCAGGCGGGTTTCGACTGGCTCGAGCTGCACTGCGCCCACGGCTACCTGCTCTCCAGCTTTATTTCGCCGCTGACCAACCAGCGCAGCGACGAATACGGCGGCTCGCTGGCCGCGCGGCTGCGCTACCCGCTCGAAGTCTTTGCGGCGGTACGGGCTGTGTGGCCCCACGAGCGCCCGATGTCGGTGCGGATTTCGGCGCACGACTGGGTCGAAGGCGGCATCACGCCGGACGATGCGATCGAGATCGCACGTGCCTTCAAGACTGCGGGCGCCGATATGATCGACTGTTCTTCGGGGCAGGTGAGTCCTGACCAGGCGCCGGTGTACGGGCGCATGTACCAGACGCCGTTTGCCGACCGCATCCGCAACGAGGCCGGCATTGCCACCATCGCTGTCGGCGCGATCTTCGAAGCCGACCACGTCGACAGCATCATCGCCGCCGGCCGTGCCGACCTGTGCGCGATTGCCCGCCCGCACCTGGCGGACCCCGCCTGGACCATCCACGAGGCAGCGCGGCTGGGCCATCGCGACCTGGCATGGCCCAAGCAATACCAGGCCGGCAAGCGCCAGCTGGAAACCAACCTGGAGCGGGCCGCGCAACAGGCACGGCAAGCCCGTCAGCCCGAGGATCACTGAGCATGAGCGCCAATCTTTCCCTGCAGGGTCGGCACGCGCTGGTCACCGGTGGCGGACGCGGCATCGGCGCGGCCATTGCGCGCCGCCTGCTCGCGCAAGGCGCCAGCGTCACCTTGCTGGGGCGCGACGCGGCCACGCTGGCAGCGACAGCCGATGCGCTCGCCGAGGCGGTCGTCGCGCCCGCCATGCTCGGCACGGTGACGGCGGATATTTCGCAGGCCGACAGCGTGGCGGCGGCGTTCGCGGAAGCGTCCGGCCGCGCGGGCCCGATCGACCTGCTGATCAACAATGCCGGGCAGGCGCGCAGCGCGAGCTTCGCCAGGACGGATCTCGCCCTGTGGCAATCCATGCTCGAGGTCAACCTGACCGGCACTTTCCTCTGCACGCAGGCAGCGCTGCCGGGCATGCTGGAACGCGGCTGGGGCCGCATCGTCAATGTGGCCAGCACGGCCGGGCTGGTTGGCTACGGCTATGTCAGCGCCTACTGCGCGGCCAAGCATGGCGTGATCGGACTGACCCGCTCGCTGGCGCTGGAAGTCGCGAGCAGCGGCGTGACCGTCAATGCGGTCTGCCCTGGCTATACCGAGACCGACATCGTGCGCGACGCGGTCGCCAACATCATGGGCAAGACCGGCCGCACCGAGGCGCAGGCCCGGGCCGAGTTGTCCAAGGGCAATCCGCAGGGCAGGCTGGTGCAGCCGGGCGAGGTGGCTGACGCGGTCGCATGGCTGTGCCAGCCCACCGCCAGCGCGGTCACCGGCCAAGCCATCGCAGTGGCCGGTGGCGAGGTCATGGCGGGTTGATCCCGAACGAATTCGAGAAAACCAGAACAGGCAAGCGAGAAACGAGATGAGTGAAATAGCACTGGACATGCGCCACCACAAGCGCAGCTTTGCCGGCTACCAGCCGCAGCACTTCCTGTGGTCGGTCTCGGCCGACGGCAAGGTTGGCACCGTGACGCTGAACCGCCCCGAGCGCAAGAACCCGCTCACCTTCGATTCCTACGCCGAACTGCGCGATCTGTTCCGCGCGCTGTGCTACGCCACGGACATCAAGACCGTGGTGATCACCGGCGCCGGCGGCAACTTCTGCTCGGGCGGCGACGTCCACGAAATCATCGGCCCGCTCACCCGCATGACCATGCCCGAGCTGCTCGAGTTCACGCGCATGACCGGCGACCTGATCAAGGCCATGCGGGCCTGCCCGCAACCGGTCATCAGCGCCGTCGACGGCATCTGCGCGGGCGCCGGCGCGATGATGGCGCTGGCCTCGGATATGCGGCTGGGCACCGAGCAGGCGAAGACCGCCTTCCTGTTCGTGCGGGTAGGCCTGGCGGGCGCGGACATGGGCGCCTGCTCGCTGCTGCCGCGCGTGATCGGACAAGGCCGTGCCAGCGAGTTGCTGTACACCGGCCGGGCGATGACTGCGCAGGAAGGGCTGCAATGGGGCTTCTTCAACGCGTTGCACGCACCGGACGCGGTACTCGCCGAAGCCCAGTCGCTGGCCGCGCAAATCGCCGCCGGGCCCACCTTCGCCCACGGCGTGACCAAGAAGCTGCTGCACCAGGAATGGAACATGGGCCTGGACGAAGCCATCGAGGCCGAGGCCGAGGCGCAGGCCATCTGCATGCAGACCAAGGACTTCCGCCGGGCCTACGACGCGTTCGTGGCCAAGACGCGGCCCGTGTTCGAAGGCGACTGAAAGGGTACAAACTTCATGTCCGACAAAAGCTATCTCGCCCTGCCGTTCTTCGGCGACGCGCACCGCGAACTGGAACAACGGCTCGACGCGTGGGCCACGGCCTCGCTCGCGGTCGATCACAGCGACACCGACGCCGCCTGCCGCGCGCTGGTGCGCCAGCTTGGCGAGGCCGGCTGGCTGCGCTACTGCGTGCCCGCTGCTTATGGCGGCGCGCTCGAAACGCTCGACTCGCGCTCGCTGTGCCTGCTGCGCGAGACGCTTGCCCGTCACGATGGCCTGGCCGATTTCGCCTTCGCCATGCAGGGCCTGGGCAGCGGCGCCATCACGCTGGCCGGCAGCGACGCCATGCGCGAGCGCTACCTGCCGCGCGTGGCGCGCGGCGAGGCGATCGCTGCGTTCGCCCTGTCCGAGCCCGACGCCGGGTCCGACGTGGCGGCAATGCAATGCCGCGCGGTACTGGACGGCGATCATTACGTGATCGATGGCGAGAAGACCTGGATCTCCAACGGCGGCATCGCCGACTTCTACTGCGTGTTCGCCCGCACCGGTGAAGCGCCGGGCGCGCGCGGCATCTCCGCCTTCGTGGTGGACGCGGACACGCCGGGCCTGACCATCGCCGAGCGGATCGATGTCATGGCGCCGCACCCGCTTGCCACGCTGCGTTTCGAGAACTGCCGGGTGCCGGTTGGCGCGCGGCTGGGCGAAGCAGGGCAGGGCTTCAAAGTGGCCATGATGACGCTGGATATCTTCCGCGCCTCGGTGGCGGCCGCCTCGCTGGGCTTCGGCCGCGCCGCGCTTGACGAAGCACTCGCGCGCGCCACCGCGCGGCCCATGTTCGGCGGCGTGCTGGCCGACCTGCAACTGACCCAGGCGGCAATCGGCGACATGGCCACCGCCATCGACTCGGCCGCGCTGCTGACCTACCGCGCCGCGTGGCTGCGCGATGTGGCGGGTGTGCGCACCACGCGCGAAGCGGCGATGGCCAAGATGGTGGCCACCGAGAACGCGCAGCAGGTCATCGACCGCGCCGTGCAGATGTTCGGCGGGCTCGGCGTCAAGGTGGGCACGCGCGTGGAGAGCCTGTACCGGGAGATCCGCTCGCTGCGGATCTACGAAGGCGCCACCGAAGTGCAGAAGCTGATCATCGCGCGCGAAACGCTGGCACAGCATCGCGCATAGCGTGATCGACGCGGCCGGACAGCCCTTACCAGCATCACCAGAATGAAGGAAGCGGAGACAACCATGGCGAGCACAGCCCACCTAGATACCTTTGCACGCGACCGCCTGCCGCTCCCGCAGCAGTGGCCGGAACTGCTGTTCAACGCGGACACGCAATATCCGGAGCGCATGAACTGCGCGCTGGAACTGGTCGAGCGCCATGTGCGCGAAGGGCGGGGCGAGCGCATCGCGATCCGCTACGAGCAGGACGGCGCCCATCGCACCGTCAGCTATGCCGAACTGGCAGCGCTCTCCAACCGCATCGCCCACGTGCTGACCGGCGATATGGAGCTGGTGCCGGGCAATCGCGTGCTGCTGCGCGGCCCCAACAACCTGATGATGGCAGCGTGCTGGCTGGCGGTGGTCAAGGCGGGGCTGATCGCGGTGCCGACCATGCCGTTGCTGCGCGCCAAGGAACTCAAGCAGGTGATCGACCGTGCCGCGGTCAGCGCGGCGTTGTGCGACGAGCGCCTGCGCGAAGAACTCGAAGCCAATCTGGATCCCGGCAACGAGCACTATTGCCCGAGCCTGGCGCAGGTGCGCTACTTCAACGGCAGCGGCGCAGACTCGGTGGAAGCCGCCATGGCCGGCAAGCCCGAGTCGTTCGACGCGTGCGATACCGCTAGCGACGACATCTGCCTGATCGCCTTCACCAGCGGGACTACCGGCCAGCCCAAGGGCACGGTGCATTTCCACCGCGATGTGATTGCCATGTGCGACCTGTTCCCGCGTCATGTGCTCAAGCCGGGGCCGGACGACATCTTCTGCGGCACCCCGCCGCTGGCCTTTACCTTCGGCCTGGGCGGCATCCTGTGCTTTCCGCTGCGGGTCGGGGCGTCCACCGTGCTGGCCGAGCGGCTCACGCCCGAGAGCCTGCTTGCGTTGATCCAGTCCTGGCGCGCGACGATCGTGTTCACCGCGCCGACCTTCTACCGGCAGATGGCGGCGCTGGCGCCGGGGTATGACATCTCCAGCCTGAAGAAGAGCGTCTCGGCCGGCGAGGCGCTGCCCGATGCGACGCGCCAGAGCTGGAAGGCGGCCACGGGCATCGAGATGACAGACGGGATCGGCGGCACCGAGATGATGCATATCTTCATTTCCAGCGCCGGCGCGCAAGTCCGGCCGGGCGCCATCGGCAAGGTGGTGCCGGGCTATGTCGCGCAGATTGTCGACGAGTCGATGCAACCGGTGCCGCCCGGCACGGTCGGCAAGCTGGCGGTGCGCGGTCCCACCGGCTGCCGCTATTTGGACGACCCGCGCCAGGCCAGCTATGTGAGGGACGGCTGGAACCTGCCGGGCGACACCTTCATGGCCGATGCCGACGGCTACTACTACTACCAGGCGCGTTCSGACGACATGATCGTCTCGGCCGGCTACAACATTGCCGGGCCGGAAGTGGAAAGCGCGCTGATGCGGCACGAAGCGGTGGCCGAATGCGGCGTCGTCGGCATGGCCGATCCCGAGCGCGGGCAGGTCGTCGCCGCCTACGTGGTGCTGCGCCCCGGCGTGGTGGCCGGCGAGGAGATGTGCGCCGTGCTGCAGGCCTACGTCAAGGCCGAGATCGCGCCGTACAAGTATCCGCGCCGGGTGATCTTCGTCGATGCGCTGCCGCGCACCGAGACCGGCAAGCTGCAGCGCTTCCGGTTGCGGCAGATGGCGGAGCAGGCCGGCGCGGCCGGAGGAGGGCGCCAGCCGTGAGCGAAGTGTTCACCAACACCGTGCGGGTGCGCTTCAAGGACTGCGACGCCGCCGGCATCGTGTTCTTCCCGCGCTACTTCGAGATGCTTAACGACCTGGTCGAGGACTGGTTTCGGGAGGCACTGGGCTGGTCCTTCGACGCCATGCATGGCGCGGCACAGGCCGGCGTGCCGACGGCGGAAGTGTCCTGCCGCTTCGTGGCGCCCAGCCGGCTGGGCGAGTTGCTGACGCGGGAGCTGCGTGTGACGCGGCTGGGGCGCACCAGTTTCTCCTTGCAGGTGCGCTTCGTCGGGCCTGCCGCGGACCTCCGCGTGGAGATCGCCCAGCGCCTGGTGTGCGTCGATACCGGCGAAATGATGCCGCGCGCGCTGCCGCCGGAGGTCCGCGCGGGCATGGAGCGCTTCCTGGCGCCAGGGCAAGAAGCCGCGGCGCGGTAAGCGCGCCACCTGACATCCCGCACCCATGCGCCCGTCCGGGGCGTGGTGCGAACCAACCAGATCCCAATCACTGATTACGGAAGACCGACCATGAAGATTCTCCAGCCACCAGACTGGGCCGCGCCGCGCGGCTACTCGAACGGCATCATGACCGAGATGCAGGTGGGCAGCCGCCTGCTCTTCGTCGGCGGCCAGATCGGCTGGAACGGCCAGTGCGAGTTCGAAACCGATGACTTCGCCGAGCAGGTCGGCCAGGCGCTGCGCAACATCGTGGCGGTGCTGGCCGCGGGTGGGGCGCGTCCCGATCACATCGTGCGCATGACCTGGTACGTGAAGGACAAGGTGGAATATGTCGCCGCCTACCGCGCCATCGGCGAGCACTACCGGGCCACCATCGGGCGTCACTTCCCGGCCATGACGGCGGTCGAGGTCGCCGATCTGGTGGAGGCCCGCGCCAAGGTGGAGATCGAGGTGACGGCGGTGGTGCCTGCCAGCGAATGAGCGGTGCCGGCCGGGCGTTCCGGCCTGCCGGCGGGCGCGCGCAGCGGCCCTGCCGCGTCCGYAAGTCCTTGATAACTTGAGAAAATGGGTGGCGCGGGGTATAATCCAAAAGTTTCGCTTTCAGAACCCCTCACCCTAGCGCCTACCGAATTCCACCTTCCGCCGCCCCCATTTCGCCTTGGCTCCGCTGCACTAATTTGTGTGGCGTATCGAGCACCAGGCGAACGGCCCCGGCGACAAGCATCGCGTCCATCACGCTGCCTGTCGCCCCGCCGGACAACGGGGCAAGAGGCGTTGAGCAGGTCGGTCACGGGGTGAATCCAGCAGGAGCCTACCCGTGTTACCGTCTTTTCCGTCCGCCATTCTCGCGCTTGCAGACGGCACGGTCTTTCGTGGCTATTCCATTGGCGCTTCCGGCCATACCATCGGCGAAGTGGTGTTCAACACCGCTCTGACCGGTTACCAGGAAATCCTCACCGACCCCAGCTATTCCCGGCAGATCGTCACGCTGACGTATCCGCATATCGGCAATGTCGGGGTCAATTCTGAGGATGTCGAAGCCACGAAAGTCCATGCCGCCGGCCTGATCATCAAGGATCTGCCGCTTCTGGCCTCCAACTTCCGCAAGGAACATTCCCTCGGCCATTACCTGAAGCAGGAAAAGGTGGTGGCGATCGCCGGCATCGATACCCGCAAGCTGACCCGTATCCTGCGCGAGAAGGGTGCCCAGAACGGCTGCATCCTGGCTGGCGAGGACAATGTGCAGAAGGCCATCGACCTGGCGCGCTCCTTCCCCGGCCTGGCCGGCATGGACCTGGCCAAGGTGGTTTCGGTCAAGGAACCGTACGAGTGGAGCCAGACCGAATGGGCGCTGGGTGCCGGCTACGGCAAGCTGGCGTCGCCGCGCTTCCACGTGGTGGCTTTTGACTACGGCGTCAAGTTCAACATCCTGCGCATGCTGGCTGAACGCGGCTGCAAGGTGACCGTGCTGCCGGCGCAAGCCAGCGCCGCCGACGCGCTGGCGCTCAACCCGGATGGCATCTTCCTGTCGAACGGCCCCGGCGACCCCGAGCCTTGCGACTACGCGATCCGCGCTACCCGCGAGTTCATCGAACGCGGCATCCCCACCTTCGGCATTTGCCTGGGGCACCAGATCATGGCGCTGGCAGTTGGCGCCAAGACGCTGAAGATGAAGTTCGGCCATCATGGCGCGAACCATCCGGTGAAGGACGTGGACGACGGCCGTGTGGTGATCACCTCGCAAAACCACGGTTTCGCGGTGGACGCCGATACCCTGCCTGCCAACGTGCGCACCACCCACGTGTCGCTGTTCGACGGTTCGTTGCAAGGTTTCGCGCTGACCGACAAGCCCGCCTTCTGCTTCCAGGGCCATCCGGAAGCCTCGCCGGGCCCGAACGACGTGGCTTACCTGTTCGACCGCTTCACCAAGATGATGGCGGACGCACGCCAGTAAGCGCGCAGCGAAGAAGTCAAGACGAGAAGATTAGTAGACAGGCAGACCGCAGGACGATCCCATGAACGCCTTCATGCATACCGCGCTGGGCATTACCGATTTCTGGACCTTTGTGCTCGGCACGATTTTTATCGTGCTGCTGCCGGGCCCGAATTCGATGTATGTGCTTTCCGTCGCCGCGCAGCGTGGCGTGCGCGAAGGCTACAAGGGCGCCTGCGGGGTGTTCCTGGGCGATGCCATCCTGATGGTGCTGTCGGCAGCGGGGGTGGCCTCGCTGCTGAAGGCCAGCCCGGGCCTGTTCTACGTGGTGAAGTACATCGGTGCCGCTTACCTCGGCTGGATCGGTTTCCAGATGCTGCGCGGTGCCGTGCGCGGCTGGTCCAGCCGCGGCAGCGATAGCGGGACGGCGGCACAGGGCGAGATGCCCGTGGACCGTGCCGTCAGCCCGTTCCGCAAGGCGCTGGTGGTGAGCCTGCTCAACCCCAAGGCCATCCTGTTCTTCATCTCCTTCTTCATCCAGTTCGTCGATCCGCAGTTCGGCTATCCGGCGCTGTCCTTTGTCGCGCTGGGGCTGGTGTGCCAGTTGTGCAGCTTCGCCTACCTGACCGCGATTATCTTCGTGGGCGCCAGGCTGGCCGAGGCGTTTCGCCGCCGACGGCGCCTGTCGGCGGGCATGGCGAGCGGTGTGGGCGCCATGTTCATCGGCTTCGGCGCCAAGCTGGCGACGGCCACCCTGAACTGAATCGAATCCTGATATCCGGTGCGGTCCGCGCGAACGTGGGGACCGGCCAATAATGAGAGCGTGCAATGCCAAAGCGCACAGACATAAAGAGCATCCTGATCATCGGCGCCGGCCCCATCATCATCGGGCAGGCGTGCGAGTTCGACTATTCCGGCGCCCAGGCCTGCAAGGCGCTGCGCGAGGAAGGCTTCAAGGTCATCCTGGTCAACTCCAATCCGGCCACGATCATGACCGATCCCAACACGGCCGATGTGACCTACATCGAGCCGATTACCTGGGAAGTGGTCGAGCGCATCATTGAGAAAGAGCGTCCCGACGCGATCCTGCCGACCATGGGCGGCCAGACCGCGCTGAACTGCGCGCTGGACCTGCACCGCCATGGCGTGCTGGACAAGTACAAGGTCGAGCTGATCGGCGCGTCGCCGGAAGCCATCGACAAGGCCGAGGACCGCCAGAAGTTCAAGGAGGCGATGACCAAGATCGGCCTGGGTTCGGCCAAGTCCGRCATCGCCCACTCGATGGAAGAAGCACTGGCCGTGCAGACGCAGATCGCCAAGGAAACCGCGACCGGCGGCTACCCCATCGTGATCCGCCCGTCGTTCACGCTGGGCGGCTCCGGCGGCGGCATCGCTTACAACCGCGAGGAATTCGAGGAAATCTGCAAGCGCGGCCTGGATCTCTCGCCGACCCGCGAACTGCTGATCGAAGAATCGCTGCTGGGCTGGAAAGAGTATGAGATGGAAGTGGTCCGCGACAAAAAGGACAACTGCATCATCATCTGCTCGATCGAGAACCTGGACCCGATGGGCATCCACACCGGCGACTCCATCACGGTGGCGCCGGCCCAGACCCTGACCGACAAGGAATACCAGATCCTGCGTAACGCCTCGCTGGCGGTGCTGCGCGAGATCGGCGTCGATACCGGCGGCTCCAACGTGCAGTTCTCGATCAACCCGGCCGACGGCCGCATGATCGTGATCGAGATGAACCCCCGCGTATCGCGTTCGTCGGCGCTGGCGTCCAAGGCCACCGGCTTCCCGATCGCCAAGGTTGCCGCCAAGCTGGCGGTGGGCTACACGCTGGACGAGCTGAAGAACGAGATCACCGGCGGTGCGACCCCGGCCTCGTTCGAGCCGTCGATCGACTACGTGGTCACCAAGGTGCCGCGTTTCGCCTTCGAGAAATTCCCGCAGGCCGACAGCCACCTGACCACCCAGATGAAGTCCGTGGGTGAAGTGATGGCCATGGGCCGCACCTTCCAGGAATCGTTCCAGAAGGCGCTGCGTGGCCTGGAAGTCGGCGTGGACGGCCTGGACGACAAGTCCACCGACCGCGACGAGATCGTCGAGGAAATCGGCGAAGCCGGCCCGGACCGCATCTGGTACGTGGGCGACGCCTTCCGTATCGGCAYGTCGCTGGAAGAAGTGCACGCCGAGACCGACATCGACCCGTGGTTCCTGGCCCAGATCGAAGACATCGTCAAGACCGAGACCCTGGTCAAGGCGCGCAAGCTGGACAGCCTGTCGGCCGCCGAGCTGCGCCACCTGAAGCAGAAGGGCTTCTCGGATCGCCGCCTGGCCAAGCTGATGGGCGCCGAGCCCAAGGCCGTGYGCGCCGCGCGCCATGCCGCCGGCGTGCGCCCGGTGTACAAGCGCGTGGACACCTGCGCCGCCGAGTTCGCCACCAATACCGCCTACATGTACGGCACGTATGAAGCCGAGCATGGCGAGTGCGAAGCCGAGCCCACCACCAATCGCAAGATCATGGTGCTGGGCGGCGGTCCGAACCGGATCGGCCAGGGCATCGAATTCGACTACTGCTGCGTGCATGCCGCGCTGGCGCTGCGCGAGGACGGGTACGAGACCATCATGGTCAACTGCAACCCGGAAACCGTGTCGACCGACTACGACACCTCGGACCGCCTCTACTTCGAGCCGTTGACGCTGGAAGACGTGCTGGAAATCGTCGACAAGGAAAAACCGGTCGGCGTGATCGTGCAGTACGGCGGCCAGACCCCGCTGAAGCTGGCGCTGGACCTGGAAGCCAACGGCGTGCCCATCATCGGCACCAGCCCCGACATGATCGACGCCGCGGAAGACCGCGAGCGTTTCCAGAAGCTGCTGCATGAGCTGGGCCTGCGCCAGCCGCCCAACCGCACCGCGCGTGCCGAGGACGAAGCGCTGCGCCTGGCCACCGAGATCGGCTACCCGCTGGTGGTGCGTCCGTCGTACGTACTGGGCGGCCGCGCGATGGAAATCGTGCACGAGCCGCGCGACCTCGAGCGCTATATGCGCGAAGCCGTCAAGGTGTCGCATGATTCCCCGGTGCTGCTGGACCGTTTCCTGAACGACGCCATCGAGTGCGACGTCGACGCCCTGTGCGACGGCCAGCGCGTGTTCATCGGCGGCGTGATGGAGCACATCGAGCAAGCCGGCGTGCACTCGGGCGACTCCGCCTGCTCGCTGCCGCCGTACTCGCTGGCGCAAGCCACCGTGGACGAGCTCAAGCGCCAGACCGCCGCCATGGCCAAGGCCCTGAACGTGGTCGGCCTGATGAACGTGCAGTTCGCCATCCAGCAGGTCAACGGCGAGGATATCGTCTACGTGCTGGAAGTGAACCCCCGCGCCTCGCGCACGGTGCCGTACGTGTCCAAGGCCACCGGGCTGTCGCTGGCCAAGATCGCCGCGCGTTGCATGGCCGGCCAGACGCTGGATTCGCAAGGCATCCATGACGAAGTGGTGCCGCCGTACTACAGCGTCAAGGAAGCGGTGTTCCCGTTCAACAAGTTCCCCGGCGTCGACCCGGTGCTCGGACCTGAAATGCGCTCCACCGGCGAGGTGATGGGCGTGGGCAAGACCTTCGGCGAAGCGCTCTTCAAGAGCCAGCTCGCCGCCGGTTCGCGCCTGCCGGAGAAGGGCACGGTGCTGCTGACCGTGAAGGACAGCGACAAGCCGCACGCCGTGGGCGTGGCGCGCATGCTGCACGATATGGGCTACCCCATCGTTGCCACCCGCGGTACCGCCTCGGCCATCGAAGCCGCCGGCATCCCGGTTCGCGTGGTCAACAAGGTGAAGGACGGCCGCCCGCATATCGTCGACATGCTGAAGAACGGCGAACTGGCGCTGGTGTTCACCACGGTGGACGAAACCCGCACCGCTATCGCCGACTCGCGTTCGATCCGTATCTCGGCCCTGGCCAGCCGGGTGCCGTACTACACCACCATCGCCGGCGCGCGCGCCGCGGTGGAGGGTCTGAAGCACATGCAGAGCCTGGAGGTCTACGACCTGCAAGGCCTGCACGCCTCGCTGGCCTGACGGCCCCCTTTGGGCCCCCTGGGCTGCCCGCAGTTGCTGCGGGCAGCCCTCATGGCCTAAACTAACAGCAATACCGTCGATCCGCCGACCGGGCAAGCGTCCGGGCAATGGGTCGATCCAACCTGACAACCTGAAAGGCCGCGGTTGAGCGGAAGTGCCCCGGGCAGCGATGCCGGTGCATGGCTCCAGCTCCGCTGCGGCTCATTTTTTTGCAGAACGAAGACATGAGCACGATTCCGATTACAAAGCGCGGCGCCGAGCTGCTGAAAGAGGAACTGCAGCGCCTGAAGGCCGTCGAACGTCCCGCGGTGATCAATGCCATTTCCGAAGCGCGCGCGCAGGGTGACCTGTCCGAAAACGCCGAATACGACGCCGCCAAGGAAAAGCAGGCCTTTATCGAAGGGCGCATCCTGGAGGTGGAGTCCAAGCTGTCGACCGCGCAAGTCATCGACCCGACCCAGCTCGATACCGATGGCCGCATCGTGTTTGGCGCCACCGTGGACCTGGAAGACCTGGAGTCGGGCAAGCCCGTGAGCTACCAGATCGTCGGTGACGACGAGGCCGACCTCGACAGCGGCAAGATCTCGGTCAGCTCGCCTATCGCGCGCGCGCTGATCGGCAAGTTCGAGGGCGATGTGGCTATCGTGCTGGCCCCTGGCGGCGAGCGCGAGTACGAAGTCATCACGGTTCGCTACGTCTGAACGAGGCTGCGTGTTCTCCTCCTCCTACTCGAGCCTGCCGCCGCTGCCGCATCGGATCTTTCTCCTGCTGACCGTAGTCTGGGCCGGCAGCCTGTGGACCGTGGGCTACATGGTGGCCCCGACGCTGTTTTCGGTGCTGCCCAGCCGGGAGACCGCCGGGCTGATCGCCGGGCAGCTGTTCCGGACCGAGGCAATCCTTGGCGTGGTGGTCRGCGTGCTGCAACTGGCGCTATGCAACCTGATGATCCGCCGTGGCGCGAGGCGCTACCGGGGGCTGCGCTGGCTGGTGCTGGGCATGCTGCTTTGCGTGCTGGTGGGATACTTCGGCATCCAGCCCTTCATGGAGAACCTGAAGGACAAGGCGACGGCGCTGGGCGTGGGCGTGTCCGAATCCCCCTATAAGGGGCAGTTCGGCATGCTGCATGGTGTGTCCAGCGTGTTCTACCTGGCGCACAGCCTGCTTGCACTGGTCCTGGTGTGGCGCGCGGCGGCACCGCGTTCGGCGGGCGAGTAGGGCAAGCCGGCAAGGAGTGTGGCGGACCCCCGCGTGGGGGCGCCGATATCAAGCCGGCGCGCGTCAGGAGGCGCCGGCCAGTCGCTCAGTCGAGCGCTTTCTTCTTCTGGCTGGTCGGACGGGCACGCGCACGCTTGACGTTGCCGCCAGCGGTGACGCGCTCATTGCCCAGCACCGTCACTTGCGAGCGCTTGGGGCGGCGATTGGGCGCGGCGCTCGGCTTTCTGACGGTCACGGTGCGCGGCGCGGCGCCGCCACGCGGGGCCAGGCGGCCCAGTTCCTGCGGACGATTTTCCTTCAGGACGGCCGGACCCGGGCGCCATACCACCAGCAGCTTGCCGATATGCTGGATCGGGGCGGCGCTGAGATCCTCGCAAATGGCTTCGTACATGGCGATGCGGCTTTCGCGGTCGTCGCCGAACACGCGGATCTTGATCAGGTCGTGAGACGCCAGGCTGCGGTCGATTTCGGCCAGGACGGGCCGGGTCAGGCCCTCGCCGCCGATCATCACGACCGGGTTGAGGCCATGGGCACGTGAGCGAAGTTCGGAGCGCTGGGCGGGAATGAGTTGAAGAGCGGGCATAAGTAAAGCGCAGGCGAGGGCGCAAATGGGCGCGCAAGTGGTGCGCAAACCAAGGCACTGAAGTGCCGAAAAAGCGAATCGGCGCGTATTATCCGTCAAACTGGCACGGTCAGGCTGCAAAATCAGCAAAACGAGTGAAAAACGCACGGTCGACCGCGGGTCGGCGGCGTTTTTCTCAAACAGATGTCTCCGGAATGGCCAAGAACAAATTCAATCAGGCGTGGTTGCACGACCATATCAACGACCCCTACGTCAAAATGGCGCAGCGCGAGGGCTATCGGGCCCGCGCAGCGTATAAGCTGAAGGAGATCGACGAGCAGGACAAGCTGATTCGTCCCGGCCAGGTCATTGTCGACCTGGGCGCTGCCCCCGGCAGCTGGAGCCAGTACGCCCGCAACAAGCTGGCGGCTTCGCCGCGCGCCAAGGACGGCGGCATCGACGGCGCGGTGATCGCCATCGACCTGCTGCCCATGGAGGCGGTCGCCGACGTCACATTCATCCAGGGGGACTTCCGCGAGGAGGACGTTTTCCGGCAGCTGGAGGAAATCGTGCTCCAGGCGTCCGGCGGCGCAAAGATCGACCTTGTATTGTCGGACATGGCCCCCAATTTGTCAGGTGTAGCCTTTGCCGATGCTGCCCGTATCGATTACTTGTGCGACCTGGCGCTGGAATTTGCCCAGGCGCATCTGAAGCCGGAGGGCTCATTGCTGGTAAAGTGTTTCCATGGCAGCGGTTACAGCCAGATCGTGGAGAAGTTCAAGCGCCAGTTCAAGGTGGTCGCCAAACGCAAGCCCAAGGCGTCGCGCGACAAGTCTTCAGAGACCTTCATTCTTGGGCGTTACCTCAAGTCGGCGGGGTGAAGCGAGCCTATCGCTTCGATCAATTTGCTTTTTCCCCCGACGCCGGGCGCTGCATTACAATGCAGCTATCCCGTTGGCAAGGCGTTCGTAAAGGAGTTTGGCCTTGAATAACAACCTGTTTCAAAAGGCGGCAATCTGGCTCGTGATCGCGCTGGTGTTGTTTACCGTCTTCAAGCAGTTCGACAAGCCCCGCACGCAGGAAGGCGTCACCTATTCGCAGTTCATGGATGATGCCAAGTCCGGCAAGGTGGGCCGGGTCGACGTGCAAGGCCGTAATCTGGTGGTGACGCCCAAGGAAGGGCAGAAGTACACCATCATCTCGCCGGGCGACATCTGGATGGTCGGCGACCTGATGAAGTACGGCGTTCAGGTGACCGGCAAGGCTGACGACGAACCCAACATGCTGGTGCAGGCCCTGTACTACCTCGGGCCCACCCTGCTGATCATCGTGTTCTGGTTCTACATGATGCGGCAGATGCAGGGCGGCGGCAAAGGCGGTGCCTTTTCCTTCGGCAAGTCGCGCGCACGCCTGATCGATGAAAACCAGAACGCGGTCACCTTCCAGGACGTCGCCGGTTGCGATGAATCTAAGGAAGAAGTGGTCGAACTGGTGGACTTCCTCAAGGATCCGCAGAAATTCCAGAAGCTGGGCGGCCGTATCCCGCGCGGCGTGCTGCTGGTCGGCCCTCCGGGCACCGGCAAGACGCTGCTGGCGCGCGCGATCGCCGGCGAAGCCAAGGTGCCGTTCTTCAGCATCTCCGGTTCGGACTTCGTTGAAATGTTCGTCGGCGTGGGCGCGGCCCGTGTGCGCGACATGTTCGAGAACGCCAAGAAGCAGGCGCCCTGCATCGTCTTCATTGACGAAATCGATGCGGTCGGCCGTCACCGCGGCGCTGGCATGGGCGGCGGCAACGACGAGCGCGAGCAGACCCTGAACCAGATGCTGGTCGAGATGGACGGCTTCGAGGCCAACTCGGGTGTGATCGTGATCGCSGCCACCAACCGTYCSGACGTGCTGGACMMGGCGCTGCTGCGCCCGGGCCGTTTCGACCGCCAGGTGTACGTCGGCCTGCCCGACATCCGCGGCCGCGAGCAGATCCTGAAGGTCCATATGCGCAAGGTGCCGATTGGCAACGACGTCGACGCCTCGGTAATCGCACGCGGTACCCCGGGCTTCTCGGGCGCCGATCTGGCCAACCTGGTCAATGAAGCCGCACTGTTCGCCGCCCGCCGCAGCAAGCGCGTGGTCGACATGCAGGACTTCGAGGACGCCAAGGACAAGATCTACATGGGTCCGGAGCGCAAGTCCACGGTCATGCGCGAAGAGGAACGCCGCGCTACCGCGTACCACGAGTCCGGCCATGCGGTGGTGGCAAAGCTGCTGCCGAAGGCGGATCCGGTGCACAAGGTCACCATCATGCCGCGCGGCTGGGCGCTTGGCGTGACCTGGCAATTGCCTGAGCACGACAAGTACTCGAAGTACAAGGACAACATGCTCGACGAGATCGCCATCCTGTTTGGCGGCCGCGCGGCGGAAGAGGTCTTCCTCAACGCCATGAGCACCGGTGCTTCCAACGACTTCGAGCGTGCCACCAAGACGGCCCGCGACATGGTCACCCGGTTCGGCATGAGCGATACGCTGGGTACCATGGTGTATGTGGATACCGAGCAGGATGGCATGTTCGGCAAGATGTCGTCCAAGACGGTGTCGGAAGCCACCCAGGTCAAGGTCGACGCGGAAATCCGCCGCATCGTCGACGAACAGTACAACCTGGCCAAGCGACTGCTCGAGGAAAACCGCGACAAGGTCGAGGCAATGACCGCGGCCCTGATGGAGTGGGAAACCATCGACGCGGACCRGGTCAACGACATCATGGCAGGCAAGCCGCCGCGGCCGCCGCGTGGTGCCTCCAGCCAGAACGGTGGTGGCAACACCCCGTCGGGTGGTTCGCCGGTGGCCCCCGCCAACGCACCCGCCACGGCCTGAGCGGCATAGCCGGCGCGCGGCAACGACGTCGGCGGACCAGTAGCCCTGGTGCCGTAGTGGTGGCTGTAGCGTTTGTTCACCAAGCCTGAAGCCGGCGCCTTGTGCGCCGGCTTTTGCTTTGCTGGCGCCGCATATTGCACAGCCAGGTTTCCTTTATCGTCTCTCGCTCTCGTATCTTGTCGTCGATCTCAACTGATTCGTATTTCCAATGCGGCCGCTACCGATTCGCGCGTGACCGCCGACCCCTGGTGATGGGTATTCTCAACGTCACCCCGGATTCCTTTTCCGATGGTGGCCAGCATGCCGGCCGCGATGCCGCCTTGCGGCATGCCGAACGCATGATTGCCGAAGGCGTGGACATCATCGATATTGGCGGCGAGTCGAGCCGGCCAGGATCGGCGGCGCTGCCGCTGGAGCAGGAACTGGAGCGCGTGTTGCCGATGGTCGAGGCGCTGCGCGACTGTGGCCGGGCCTTGTCGATCGATACCTACAAGCCGGAAGTCATGCGCGCCGCGCTGGCCGCCGGTGCCGACCTGATCAATGACATCTGGGGCTTCCGCATGCCCGGCGCGGTCGAGGCGGTGAGCGGGGCGGATGCCGGGCAGGCCGCGCTGTGCGTGATGCACATGCAACGCGATCCGCAAACCATGCAGGAGCGCCCACAGTACGAGGACGTGGTACGCGACGTGGCCGACTTCCTGCGGGAGCGCATCGGCGTGCTGCGTGATGCGGGCATCGACGATGCCCGCATCACGCTCGATCCGGGTTTTGGCTTCGGCAAGACGCCGGATCATAATCTGCGCTTGCTGGGCCAGTTGCCGCAACTCGCCGTGGAAGGATTGCCCCTACTGGTGGGGTTGTCACGGAAGTCGACGCTCGGCACGATTCTGGGCGGCCGCCCACCGCAGGAACGCGTCGCAGCCAGCCTGGCCGCGGCGGTGTGCGCGGCGGAGCGGGGTGCGTATATCGTGCGCGTGCATGATGTAGCGCAAACCGTGGATGCCCTCAAGATCTGGTGGGCCATCCGTCATGAAACCATTGCCAGTTAACATTTGTTTTGACTATTGGCATCCAGCGTTGCGCATTTAGCCCTTAGCATTCGGCATCGCAAGACAGAACAACGGGAGAAAGACCTTATGACACGCAAGTACTTCGGCACGGATGGGGTGCGCGGCAGGGTAGGCGAGGCGCCGATCACGCCCGACTTCGTGATGCGCCTGGGCTATGCGGCGGGCATGGTGCTCGCCCATGGCGCGAAGCAGCAAGACCAGGCGCGTCCGACCGTGCTGATTGGCAAGGACACGCGTATCTCCGGCTATATGCTGGAGGCCGCACTGGAGGCCGGCTTTACCTCGGCTGGCGTCAACGTGCTGCTGACCGGGCCGCTGCCGACGCCGGGCGTGGCGTATCTCACGCGCGCCCTTCGCCTGTCGGCGGGCGTGGTGATCTCCGCCAGCCATAATCCCTACTACGACAACGGCATCAAGTTCTTCTCGGCAGACGGAGACAAGCTGCCCGACGCGGTGGAAATGGCGATCGAGGAGGCATTGGAAGAGCCAATGGTGTGCGTGCGCTCGGACGATCTCGGCCGCGCACGCCGCATCGAGGATGCCGCCGGCAGGTACATCGAGTTCTGCAAGAGCACATTCCCCTACGAGCAGGACCTGCACAAGCTCAAGCTGGTGGTGGATTGCGCCCATGGGGCCGCTTATCACATTGCCCCCCACGTTTTCCACGAACTGGGCGCCGACGTGATCTCGATCGGCAACCAGCCAGACGGACGCAATATCAATGCGGGCTATGGCGCCACCGCGCCTGAGAAGCTGATCGAGGCTGTCAAGGCCAATGGCGCGGACCTGGGCCTGGCCTTCGAYGGCGATGSCGACCGCTTGCAGGTGGTGGACCGCGACGGCCGTCTGTTCAACGGTGACGAACTGCTTTACCTCATCGTGCAGGATCGTCTCCATGCGGGGCAGGCCGTACAGGGCGCGGTGGGCACGTTGATGACCAATATGGCGGTCGAGCTGGCGCTAAAGCGCCAGGGCGTGGAGTTCGTGCGCGCCAAGGTGGGCGACCGCTATGTGCTGGAGGAACTGAACAAGCGCAAGTGGACGCTGGGCGGCGAGGGCTCGGGCCATCTGCTCTGCCTCGACCGGCACACCACCGGCGATGGCATCGTGTCCGCCTTGCAGGTCCTGGCGGCATTGCGCCGTAGCGGCAAGAGCCTGGCCCAGTTGCTGGAAGGCGTTTCGCTGTTCCCGCAGACGCTGATCAACGTGCGCGTCGAGAAAGGCTTCGACTGGCAGTCGCACGCTGGACTGAGCGCGGCGCGTGCTGTGATCGAGCCGCAACTGGAAGGCCGCGGCCGTGTCCTGATCCGTGCGTCGGGGACGGAGCCGGTTGTGCGCGTGATGGTCGAGGCCGAGCAGGCCGATACCGCGGAGCAGGCGGCGCAGACGCTGGCGGACGCGTTGCGGGCCTGAGCATCGATTGATTCGACGCGGTCAGGAATGCCGGGCATTGCCCGGCATTTTTTTGCTCCAATCAGCAATTAACCGGCGGAGTTGAAGGCCAGAAGCGAGAGCGGAAGGGAGGTGAGCGGCAGCTGTTTTATGTGAGTCGAGGCTAACTTCCCAGTCGCCAGCAAGAAGATCTCGTGATGTCATGGAATTGTCATACAGGGGGCATACAGTTCGACTTGTCAAAAAATTGTCATTCCCCAACCATGTCTCTGGAGGACATATGAAGCTGGTCAAGACTGCCGTTGCAGGCATCGTGTCGTTGGTGGTGGCGGGCACTGCGTTCGCGGCGGAAATTACCGGTGCTGGCGCATCCTTCCCGGCGCCCGTCTATTCCAAGTGGGCCGACGCATACCAAAAGGCAACGGGTAACAAGGTCAACTATCAATCCATCGGCTCGTCCGGTGGTATCAAGCAGATTGGCGCCAAGACCGTCGATTTCGGCGCTTCCGACGCTCCCCTGAAGGATGAGGAACTCGCCAAGCAAGGCCTGGTGCAGTTTCCCACGGTGATCGGCGGCGTGGTGCCGGTGATCAACCTGCAAGGTATCAAGCCGGGCGAGCTGACCATCACCGGCGAAGTGCTGGCCAACATCTACCTGGGCAAGATCAAGAAGTGGGACGATCCCGCCATCAAGGCGCTGAACCCGCACGCCAAGCTGCCGAACCAGGACATCTTGCCGGTGCGCCGTGCCGATGGTTCGGGCACGACCTTCATCTTCACCAATTACCTGACCAAGGTCAGCCCCGAGTGGAAGAGCTCGGTTGGCGAGGGCACCACGGTCAACTGGCCGGGCGGCGGCACGGGTGGCAAGGGTAACGAAGGCGTCGCTGCTTTCGTGCAGCGCCTGAACGGCGCCATCGGCTACGTCGAGTACGCCTACGCCAAGCAGAACAAGATGACCCACCTGAACATGAAGAACGCTTCGGGTGCCGTGGTCCAGCCGGGCGACGATGCCTTCAAGGCAGCTGCTGCCGGTGCCGACTGGAGCAAGACGTACTACCAGATCCTGACCAACCAGGCTGGCAAGGCGGCATGGCCGATCGCCGGCGCCACCTTCATCCTGGTTCACAAGAACCAGGAAAAGCCGGCACAGGGCACGGAAGTGCTGAAGTTCTTCGACTGGGCGTACAAGAGCGGTGGCAACATGGCCAGCGATCTCGACTACGTGCCGCTGCCGGACGCCGTGGTGAACCAGATCCGCGCGACCTGGAAGAGCTCGGTCAAGGACGGTTCGGGCAAGGCACTGTACAACTGATCGGCCGGCTGCGAACCCGGCCGCATGTGCGGGCCGGGGTTGCAGCTTCGCCTGCCTGGCGCCCAAAAGGCGCCGGGCAGGCAATAAAGTACTACGCAGCAGCAGAGCAGCATCACAGCAGAAACAGCAACGCAGAACGTATGGCAAACATCCTGGCACCCGCAGCGCAATGCGCCGGCTCACGAGCCTGAGCGGGCGGAGCAGCCGGCGACCTGCCCTTAACCGAACTCAAAAACCACATCATGGCGACTACATCCGATCTATCCGCTGTGCGGCCACCCAGCCGTACCGGTGACATCTTGTTTGGTGGCCTGACGCGCGGCGCCGCCATCGTGACCTTGCTGCTGCTGGGCGGCATCATCGTATCGCTCGCGATCAGCGCGTGGCCCACCATCGAGGCCTTCGGCCTGCGCTTCCTGTGGACCGCCGAGTGGGATCCACCCGCCGATGTCTACGGCGCCCTGGTGCCCATCTACGGCACCATCGTGACCTCGCTCATCGCCTTGATCATCGCGGTGCCCATCAGCTTCGGTATTGCGCTGTTCCTGACCGAACTGTCGCCGGCGTGGCTGCGCCGTCCGCTCGGCACGGCCATCGAACTGCTGGCGGYGGTGCCCTCGATTGTCTACGGCATGTGGGGCCTGCTGGTCTTCTCGCCCATTTTCGGCGAGTACTTCCAGAAGCCACTGGCCGCCACGGTGGGCCAGGTGCCGCTGATCGGCAAGCTGTTCCAGGGCGCGCCGCTGGGCATTGGCCTGTTGTGCGCCGGGGTGATCCTGGCGATCATGATCATTCCCTACATTGCCTCGGTGATGCGCGACGTGTTCGAAGTCACGCCGGTGCTGCTCAAGGAATCGGCTTACGGCATCGGTTGCACGACGTGGGAAGTGATGTGGCGCGTGGTGCTGCCTTACACCCGGGCCGGCGTGATCGGCGGCGTGATGCTGGGCCTGGGCCGCGCGCTGGGCGAGACCATGGCGGTCACCTTCGTCATCGGCAATACCAACCTGCTGGACAGCGCCTCGCTGTTTTCGCCGGGCAACAGCATTACCTCGGCGCTGGCCAATGAGTTCGCCGAAGCCGGCGCGGGGCTGCACACTGCTGCGCTGATGGAACTCGGCCTGATCCTGTTCTTCATCACTTTCGTGGTCCTGGCGCTGTCGAAGATCCTTCTGCTGCGCTTGGCCAAGAACGAGGGCGCAAAATGAGCCAAGCCGCAATGTCTTCCTCCTCCTCCTCGATTCCGGCAGTCAGTCCGGATGCGGACTCAATGCGCAAGCGCCTGCAGGCGCGCCGCCGTCGCACCAATTTCTATGCGCTGACCGCGTCGCTGGGCGCCATGGGGTTTGGCCTGTTCTGGCTGGCCTGGATCCTGTGGACCACCATCTCGCTGGGGGTGGGCGGGCTGTCGATGGACCTGTTCACGCAGATGACGCCGGCGCCGAACACCGCCGGCGGCGGCTTGGCCAATGCAATCTACGGCAGTTTCGTGATGGTCGGGCTGGCCACGCTGTGCGGCACGCCGCTAGGCATCCTGGCTGGCATTTACCTGGCGGAATACGGCAAGACTTCGCCGCTGGCCAGCTTCATCCGCTTCATCAACGACATCCTGCTGTCGGCGCCATCGATCGTGATTGGCCTGTTCGTCTACGCGCTGGTGGTGACCCGCATGGGCCATTTCTCCGCCTGGGCAGGCATCTGCGCGCTGGCGCTGCTGCAGATCCCGATCGTGGTGCGTACCACGGAGAACATGCTGAACCTGGTCCCGAACGCACTGCGTGAGGCGGCCTTCGCCCTGGGCACGCCCAAGTGGAAGATGGTGCTGTCCATCACGGTGAAGTCGTCTTATGCGGGCATCGTCACCGGCGTGCTGCTGGCGGTGGCCCGCATCGCCGGCGAGACCGCGCCACTGCTCTTCACGGCCTTGTCCAACCAGTTCTGGACCAGCGACCTGAACAAGCCGATGGCGAACCTCCCGGTGACCATCTTCCGCTTCGCCATGAGCCCGTTTGTCGAATGGCAGCAACTGGCCTGGGCCGGCGTGTTCCTGATTACCGTTGGGGTGCTGGCGCTGAACATCCTGGCCCGCATTCTGTTCAAGAAATGACCAGCGGCGTGATAGCCACACGGCATTCCCGAAATTCCTTGCGAGAGACGAGCATGACCTCGACCGTCATCGACATTCCCGACACGACCCGCGCCAAGATCGACGTGCGCAACCTGAACTTCTACTATGGCCAGTTCCATGCGTTGAAGAACGTCAACATGTCGATCCCGGAGCGCAAAGTGACGGCCTTCATCGGCCCGTCCGGCTGCGGCAAGTCGACCCTGTTGCGTACCTTCAACAAGATGTACGCGCTCTACCCGGAGCAGCGAGCCGAGGGCGAGATCAACATGGACGGCGACAACCTGCTGACCGCCAAGCAGGACATCGCCCTGCTGCGCGCCAAGGTTGGCATGGTGTTCCAGAAGCCCACGCCGTTCCCCATGTCGATCTATGACAATATTGCCTTCGGGGTGCGCTTGTTCGAGAAGCTGTCTCGCTCCGAGATGGACGACCGCGTTGAGTGGGCACTGTCCAAGGCTGCGTTGTGGAACGAGGCCAAGGACAAGCTCAACCAGTCGGGCTATGGTCTGTCGGGCGGGCAGCAGCAGCGCCTGTGCATCGCACGAGGCATCGCCATCCGCCCCGAAGTGCTCTTGCTTGACGAACCGTGCTCTGCTCTCGACCCGATTTCGACCGGGCGCATCGAAGAACTGATTGCGGAGCTGAAGGATGAGTATACGGTGGTGATCGTGACGCACAATATGCAGCAAGCCGCGCGCTGCTCGGACTACACCGCATATATGTATCTGGGTGAACTGATCGAATTCGGCGAGACCGAGAAGATCTTCATCAAGCCGCATCGCAAGGAAACCGAAGACTACATCACCGGCCGTTTCGGCTGATTTGAGCGTTGTGCACGTAACGCATAGCATGCAAATAGAGCGGCTAGGAGAACAACATGTCTGACAAGCACCTGTCGACCCAATTCGACGCCGACCTGAACGCCATCAGCACGAAGCTGCTGCAGATGGGCGGTCTGGTCGAGTCGCAGATCGAAATCGCCATGCGGGCGCTATCGGAGTTCGATGCCGATCTCGCCGACCAGGTGATCGCGCGCGAGCAGCAGCTCAACGCGCTCGAGCTCGAGATCGATGCCGATTGCGGCAATATCATCGCGCGCCGGCAACCGACCGCGCGCGACCTGCGCCTGGTGATGGCGATTTCCAAGACCATCACCAATCTGGAACGCGCCGGTGACGAGGCGGAGAAGATCGCCAAACGCACCAAGCACATCATGGAAGATTCGGGTGCCCACCAGATCAACTATTCCGAGGTGAAGCTCTCGGGCGATATGGCCATCGCGCTGCTGCGCCAGGCTCTGGACGCCTTTGCGCGCCTGGACACCGTGGCCGCGGCCCGGATCGTCAAGGAAGACAAAGCCATTGATGAAGAATTCCGCGCCTTTGTGCGCAAGCTCATCACCTACATGATGGAAGACCCGCGTACGATCTCGGTCGCGCTCGACTTCCTCTTCATCGCCAAGGCAATCGAGCGTATTGGCGATCACGCCAAGAACATCGCCGAATTCATCATCTACATCGTCAAGGGAACCGACGTCCGCCACGCCTCGCGTGAGGACATGGAGCGCGAAGCGCTGAGTTAAAACGGCGCCACTGCGGAGAAAACTACATGCCAAGCAGCATTCTTGTTGTCGAAGACGAACCGGCGATCGCCGAACTGATCGCGGTCAACCTGCAACACGCGGGACATTATCCGATCCGGGCCTACAACGCCGAGCAGGCACTGTCGCTGATGAGCGACGTGTTGCCGGACCTGGTGTTGCTCGACTGGATGCTCCCGGGGAAGTCGGGTGCAACCTTCGCCAAGGAACTGCGCAACAACGACCGTACCAAGCAGATTCCGATCATCATGCTGACCGCGCGCAGCGAGGAGCAGGATAAGATACTGGGGCTCGAGGCCGGCGCGGACGACTACGTCACCAAGCCGTTTTCCCCCAAGGAACTGCTGGCCCGCATCAAGGCCGTGTTGCGCCGCCGCGCACCGCAACTCACCGACGACGTGGTTGCCATCAATGGCCTGCGCCTCGATCCGGCCACGCACCGTGTCACCGGCCAGGACGAGACCGGGCTGATCAAGCTGGATCTGGGGCCCACCGAGTTCCGTCTGCTGCACTTCCTGATGACGCATCCGGAGCGCGTGCACAGCCGCTCGCAGCTGCTGGACCAGGTCTGGGGCGATCACGTGTTCGTCGAAGAGCGGACGGTCGACGTCCATATCAAGCGCCTGCGTGCCGCGCTGACGCCCGGCGGGTACAGCAATATGATCGAGACGGTGCGGGGCAGCGGGTACCGTCTGGCGCGCGCTCCCAGCCACTGACACCAGGCTTGCCACGTCGTCGCTGGCGTGGCGCCTGTCGCCGGGCGGGCGGCCGACCGCCGGCCGCTCGCTTGTTGCCTCGCTTGTGGCCTGTTTCTTGTGGCCTGTTTCGTGGCACACTCCACCGCATTCCCTGCGGTCCTGCCGCCTGCCTGACCTTCTTCCTTCTTCATGAACGTCATCTGGGCCCGTTCGGCGGCCATCCTGATCTTCCTGGCCCTGGCTTCGTCGGGGCTGTACTTCCTTGCCGGTCCCGTACCCGCGCTGGCCATGATGTGCGTCGCGCTGCTGGGACTCTTGCTCTACTACCTGTACCAGATCAACCGCCTGTGGAAAGTGCTCGATGCGCCGGCCTACGGCGAGATTCCCAGCGCGCTCGGGCTGTGGGGCGAGGTGTATTACCGCCTGCATCGKCTGGTCAAGCGGTGGCGTACCCAGGTGCTCCAGGTCGAGCAGCAACATACCCGCTTTATCCAGGCCATCCAGGCTTCGCCCAACGGCGTGTTGATGCTCGATGACGCCGACCAGATCGAGTGGTGCAACGACGTGGCCGAGCAGCACTTCGGCCTCAATGCGCGGCGGGACGTGCGCCAGCGCATTACCCACCTGATCCGGCGCCCCGAGTTCGTCCAGTATCTGCACCTGCAGCGTTTCGACGATCCGCTGCTGATGCGCGACATGGGCGAGCACAAGCGCAGCGTGATTGCCGTACAGATCCTGCCTTACGGGGAGAACCGCAAGCTGGTGCTGACGCACGACATCACCAAGCTGGAGAACACCGAGGCGATGCGCAGGGATTTCGTCGCCAATGTCTCGCACGAGTTGAAGACGCCGCTGACAGTGCTGACCGGCTTCCTGGAGACGGTGCGCGACCTGCCGGTATCGGAGCAGGATCGCAACCGCTATCTCGACATGATGCTGGTGCAGTCCATGCGCATGCAGCATCTGGTCGAGGACTTGCTGGTGCTGGCCAAACTGGAAAGCGACGAGCAGCCGCCGAGCCCGGAGCGCATCGACATGGCCGAACTGGTCGGGCACCTGGTGCATGACGCCGAGGCGCTGTCGCAGGGCGGCCATCAGGTGTCCGCGCAGATCGATCCGGCGGTGGTGATCCGCGGCGCGGAGCGGGAACTGCTATCGGCATTCGGCAACCTCGTTTCCAACGCGGTGCGCTATACGCCCGAGGGCGGGCGCATCGGCATCGCGCTGACGTACGAGAACGAGCACGCCATCTTCTCGGTCAGCGATACGGGCCTGGGCATCGCCGCCGACCACATCCCGCGCCTGACCGAGCGCTTCTACCGGGTCGATCGCAGCCGCTCGCGCGATACCGGCGGCACCGGCCTGGGGCTGGCCATCGTCAAGCACGTGCTGTCGCGCCATCATGCCGATCTGCGTATCACCAGCGAGGTAGGCCGCGGCAGCGTGTTCCGCGTGGTATTCCCGACCGATCGCAGTGGCTACGTGCCGGCCGCCGTGCCGCGCCCCGGCCAGTCGCCGCAGAAGGCAGCCTGACCAGGGCGATTCTCGGTGGTCAGTCGCCGGCCCAGACCGGAGGTTTGCGGCTGGCCCAGGGCATCGACTGCTCCAGTTCGCTGGACACGGCACGCCAGGCGTGCCGTGCCACCCGCGCCTCAGGCACTGCCGAACATGGCCAGCAAGTCGTGCTGGCTGACGTGGGGCTGCTTGGACTTGGTGTGCTTGCGTGTGTAGCTACCGTCTTCCTGCATGATCCAGGCGGAAGCATTGTCGCGCAGGTGAACGCGCAGGCTCTCGCTGATCACGCGCGCCTTCAGTGTCTTGTCCAGTACGGGGAAGGCGACCTCGACCCGGCGGAACAGGTTCCGGTCCATCCAGTCCGCGCTGGACAAGTAGACGACATCGGCACCGTCGGCCAGGAAGTAGTAGACGCGATGATGTTCCAGGAAGCGCCCGACAATCGAGCGTACCGTGATGTTCTCCGACATGCCCGGCACGCCCGGACGCAGCGCGCAAACCCCACGGATGATCAGGTCGATCTTCACGCCGGCGCGCGAAGCCTTGTACAGCTCATCGATGATAGACGGCTCCAGCAGCGCATTCATCTTGGCCATGATGTGCGAGCGCTTGCCGGCGCGGGCGTTGCGCGCTTCCGCGCGGATATGCTCGACCAGGTTGCTCTGCATGGTGAACGGCGACTGCCACAGATGGTTCAGCCGGATGGTGCCCGCGGTGCCGGTGAGCAGCTGAAACACATGCTGGACGTCCTCGCAGATCTGCTCGTTGGCGGTGAGCAGGCCGAAGTCGGTGTACAGCCGCGCGGTGCGCGGATGGTAGTTGCCGGTGCCCAGGTGCGCGTAGCGGCGCAGCTTGTACTGCTTGCTCTTGGCGCCGGCCAGTTCCCGGCGGACCATCAGCAGCATCTTGGCATGGCACTTGTGGCCGACTACGCCGTAGACCACGTGCGCGCCGGCGGACTCGAGCCGTTCGGCCCAGTTGATATTGGTTTCTTCGTCGAAGCGCGCCAGCAGTTCCACCACGACCGTGACTTCCTTGCCATTGCGGGCCGCGGTCATCAGCGCTTCCATCACCGGCGACTCGTTGCCGGTGCGATAGACAGTCTGCTTGATGGCCACCACGGCGGGATCGACTGCGGCCTGCTGCAGCAGGTCGAGCACCGAACTGAAGCTCTCGTAGGGGTGATGCAGCAGCACGTCCTGCTGGCGGATCGCGTCGAACATCGGCACGCCGGGCACGAATGCCTTGACCGGCGCCGGCACGTGGGGCGGGTACTTGAGGGCGGGGCGGTCGACCAGGTCGGGGATCTGCATCAGCCGCACCAGGTTGACGGGGCCGCTCACGCGGTAGACATCCTGCTCGCCCAGGCCGGATTCGAGCAGCAGTCGGCGCGCGATCGTCGGCGGTGTGTCGGAAGAGATTTCCAGGCGCACCGTGTCGCCAAAGTGGCGGGTGGGCAGCTCGCCCTGCAGCGCTTCGCGCAGGTCCGTGATATCGTCCTCGGACACAAACAGGTCAGAGTTGCGGGTGACGCGGAACTGATAGCAGCCGTTGACCTTGATGGCGGGGAACAACTCATGCACGAAGCCTTGCATGAAGGACGACAGCAGCACAAAGCCGTAGGGATAGCCCGAGAGCTCCTCGGGCATCCTGACCATGCGCGGCAGCGCGCGCGGCGCTTGCACGATGGCCAGGTCGGCCTCCCGGCCGAAGGCATCCTTGCCCGACAATTCAATGACAAAATTCAGGCTCTTGTTGAGTACCCGCGGGAAGGGGTGGGCCGGGTCCAGCGCGATCGGCGTCAGGACGGGGCCGAGTTCGCGCACGAAGAAACTGCGCGCCCATTCGCGTTGCGCCTCGTTCCAGGTGGAGGTCAGGTGAAAGAACACCCCTTCTTTCTCCAGCAGGGGGAAGATCACGTTTTGCAGCATGTCATACTGCATCGCCACCAGCGTTTGCACGCGTTCCGTTACGATCTGGTAAGCCTGCTGCAGCGAGAGCCCATCGGGGGTGATGCCGGACGGATTGTCACGCATCTGCTCCTTCAATCCGGCCATGCGGATCTCGAAGAACTCGTCCAGATTGCTTGATACGATACAGATGAACTTCAGACGTTCCAGCAACGGCACCTTGGCGTCAGCAGCCTGTGCCATCACTCGCGTATTGAATTCCAGAATGCCCAGTTCACGGTTGAGCAGCGTGCCAGGTGGGCTTGTCGACATTGGCATGACCTTCTTTTGGTAATGCGGCGACTTTTTCATAGATTGATGTCAAATTGATGACAAAGTGATTTTGTCACGATGCAGACATGATAAAGACATATTTTCCATGGTTGGGCAGCCTTGTTTCGCCCGATGCAATCTTTTGCGCCGCGGCTTGCGGCACCGACTAACATTCCCCCTACCGCGATGAACCAAACCCCTCGCTTGCTGGCCGCCGTCGATATGGGCTCCAACAGCTTCCGCCTGATGATCGGCCGGGTGGACGAGAGCCTGACCGCATCCGGGCCGGCCAGCCAGATTTTCCAGGTCGACGCGCTGCGCGAGCCCGTGCGCTTGGCTGCGGGCCTGACGCCCGACAAATACCTGGACCAGCCGGCTCGCCGCCGCGGCATCGACGCGCTGCGGCGTTTCGGCGACCGCTTGCGCGATTTCTCCGCGGACCATGTGCGTGCTGTGGCCACCAATACGCTGCGGGTGGCCAAGAACGCTTCGGAATTCCTCATCGAGGCCGAGCATGCGCTGGGATTCCCGATCGAGGTGATTGCCGGGCGGGAAGAGGCGCGGCTGATCTACCTGGGGGCCTCGCACGATGCGCCGGCCTGCGCGGGCAATCGGCTGGTGGTTGATATCGGTGGCGGTTCGACCGAGTTCATCATTGGCAGTGGCTACTCGTCCAAGCTGATGGAGAGCCTGTACATCGGCTGCGTCTCGCACAGCCGGCAATTCTTTCCCAGTGGCAACGTCGATGAATACGCGATGAAGCAGGCGGAACTGGCCGCGCGCCGGGAGATCCAGGTGCTGGTGCGCCAGTACCGCGCCGCCGGCTGGCAGCAGGCGGTGGGATCGTCCGGCACGGCGCGCGCGCTGGCTGAATTGATCGAGCTGAACGGCATGAACGACAACCCGGCCGAGCACGGCATCACCCGTGAAGGTCTGGAACGTCTCAAGCGCGCGCTGGTCAAGGCGGAGAACGCCAACCGGGTCAAGCTGGTCGGGCTGAAGGCGGACCGCATTCCCGTGTTGCCCGGCGGCCTGTCGATCATGCTCGGCGTGTTCGCCGAACTCGATATCGAGCGCATGGACGTGACCGATGGCGCGCTGCGCCTCGGCGTGCTGTACGACCTGCTCGGCCGCACGCATCACGAGGATATGCGCACCATTACCGTCGATCAGTTCATGCGACGCTATGGCGTGGACCGTGCCCAGGCGCAGCGCGTGCGACAGGCCGCGCTGGGCTTGCTGGCACAGTTTCCCGAGCCGCGCAATGAGCGCCGCGATGACAATCTTGCGCTGCTGGGCTGGGCTGGCGGGCTGCACGAGATCGGCATGACCATCTCGCACAGTGGCTATCACAAACACTCGGCGTATATCGCCACCCACGCCGACATGCCTGGCTTCTCCAAGACCGACCAGGCACGGCTGGCGACGCTACTGCTCGGACACGCCGGCAAGCTGGGCAAGCTGTCAGGCAGCGGGAAGTTCCTCGACTGGCGCATGCTGTTCAGCCTGCGCCTGGCCTTCGTGCTGTGCCGGCGCCGCGCCGACGAGCCGCTGCCGGAGATCACCGTTGGTCAGCGCTCGGACGAACTGGATGAGGGCTTCGAAGTCCGCTTGCCGAAGGCCTGGATCGAAGCCAATCCGCTGGTGGAATACAGCCTGGCGCAGGAAGCCGATGAGTGGGAACGTATCGGCAAGCGCTACAAGGTGGTCTACGCCTGAGCAAGAGGGCGGGGGCCGGCCGGCAGGCGGCCCCCGGTCAATGACCCGATGTTGCCTGTGCGAGCCAGCGCTCGCGCAGGAACTGTCCGGATCAGGCGCCGCGGTTCAGGCCGAGGAAATGGCGCGCGTAGCGGGGGTTCATATCGTTCACGCGCAGCAGCGTGAGGAAGTCCGCGACGTTGAAGTCGGGATCCCAGGCCGGCATGCCGCAAATGCGCGCGCCGAGCCGCAGGTAGCCCTTGATCAGTGCCGGCGGTTCCACCTCCAGCGTCTGGTTCAGCTCATCGATCGGCAAGGCCAGGCGCGGGAAGGCGTGGTATTCGATCGGCGCCAGGGCACGCTCCGCGAAGACGCGGTAAAGGCTGGCCGCATAGTGGCCGCCGTCGCTCATCGGCACGCTCGCGCATCCTAGCATCGACTCGATTCCCCAGCGCTGCAGGTACTCGCCAAGGCCCCCCCACAGCGCCATGATCACGCTGCCCGAACGGTAGTCCCGGTGCACGCAGGAGCGCCCCAGTTCGACCATCTTGGGTTTGAGGTGGGCCAGGCRCACCAGGTCGAATTCCGACTCGGCATAGAGGCAGCCGATGCGCTTGGCCTGGTGCGGCGCCATGACGCGGTACGTGCCGACCACCTTGAGCGTGGTCATGTCGCGCACGATCAGGTGGTCGCAATAGGCGTCGAACATATCCACGTCGAGTTCCGGCGTCGACGGGTTCAGCCTTGCGCCCATTTCTTCGGCAAAGACTTTGTAGCGCAGGCGTTGCGCCTCGACTACTTCGTCCTGGTGGCGCGCCCACGCCACGCTGAAAGCAGGCTGTTCATGCCCTTGTTCATTTGCCTGTGCAGGTTGCTGGCGATGAAGACGCCTCCGCGCCGAATGGCCGGAGAGGCCATTGGGCAAGGAATCGAACAACGGCTGGGKGGGCGTCGGTAGCTCTCGCATCAGTATGTCCTTACGGTGACGAAACTGTTGCGGTCGAATGTAGAGAGGGCAGGTGACAGTGCCGTGAAGCCGCTGTGACGGTTCGGTGACGATGGCCAGGCAAGTGGAGCCTGCCTGGCCCGGGAGGCAAGAAATCTCTGGAAAAGTCAGAGAAATTCAGGATTGATGACGGCCCGCAGCACCACCTGGGATTCGCTTTCGCGGGTGCGGCCCGATAGCCACCAGATGCCGCTCTTACGCACGCTCCAGTTCATCTCGGTGCCTGCCAGCATCAGGCTGGCAAGGCGGCCTAGCCACGGCTGGTGGCCTACGAGGACAGTGTGCTCGGCGCCCTGCGGCCAGTCGACCGCGGCCAGTACCGAACTGACGTCGGCGCCTGGAGCGAGCTCGGGCAATATCTCGGCGTTCTCCCGCAGGGCGGCGGCGGTCTCGCGGGTGCGCAGCGCCGGACTGCAGACAACACGCGTGCCGGCCGGAAGGTGCGCGCGCAGCCAGGCTGCCGAGGCATCCGCCTGCTTATGGCCGCGCCTTGTCAATGGGCGCTGCAGGTCGGCATTGCGGCTGAGGCCGAGCGAGCCAGGCAACTCTTCGGCTTCGGCATGGCGCCAAAGGATCAGATTCATGGGGGCGGGGTATTCGGACTAGGGGGGTGGCTTGAGTATGGCTACGCCTGCAGGTGCATGCAAGGCGGGCAAACACCGGCCAAACGGGCTTGCAGCATCGCAAGCCCGGATGACGCGCATGTGACGGGCACCTCATGCCAAGACCGCCGGAAACGCATACGGCGCCAGCACGTGGATGCCAGGCCTGGGGGATCAGGCCGGCGTTGCCACGGCGACGCTTCCGGCAGGCCCTTGCCGGTACCAAAGCGGTACCAATGGCCAGATGTTTCCCTGGGCCGGACCGCCGCTATGCGGTGCCCTGGGAGCGCGCTTGGCGCAACGCTCGCTGGCGGCGAGCGTGGAAGAAGATCAGACTTTGTGGCGGAAGTTAATGCGGCCCTTGGTCAAGTCGTAGGGCGACATTTCCAGCGTCACGCGGTCACCGGCCAGGATGCGGATGCGGTGTTTCTGCATCTTGCCCGAGGCATAGGCCCAGATTTCCACGCCGTTTTCCAGCGTTACGCGGTAACGATTGTCGGGCAGGGCTTCCGAGACAACGCCGCCAAATTCAATGAGTTCTTCCTTAGCCAATCTTCTTCCTTTACGGCAGCCTTGGGCTGCATGATTTAGGTAAATCCGGTGAGGCGAGCGCGGGCTTGCCGCCTGCTGACTCGCGAGGTCCGGGTGCCAGCAGTGACAAGCGCCGGCTTGCTTGGTTGCGCCTTGGAGTTGCGGGAGGCAAGCTGACCCGGACCGGCACGGCCGAAGCGCGTGCAACGTGGTCCACGTTAGGGAATCGCCAGGGGGCGCGTCAGTGCCCGGCCGATTGCCTTGCCGGTTGCGGCCCAAGCTAATGCGGCCGAGCTACCGTGATAGGCGCGGGGCAATGAAGCGGGYAAGATGTTCCCGGTGGCTTGCCGATACTGCGTCGCAGTATAAATTGCGGCTTGATTGCAGATTTCGGCAAGGGCGCCCGGTTACAGGGCATGCTGCATACACCCCGGGCTAACGCGCGATTATACCATGCCAGTGCTGCCCGGGCGTGGTGTGCTCTCGGGTACCTTGTTGGTTTCCACTCGCAAAAACACGAAAAAAAGCCCGCGGCCGGGTAGGTGACGGGCTAAAAGTGGTGTGGGCGTTCTGCGGATCCGCCCGCGATCAGTGTCGTCGTTCCGGCTCTCGCGGGGCATCCCATGTTTATGGCATTGCCATGGAATTGGTGCGGCGCAGTGGAGGGGGCGGCAGGCGAGTGGCCGAGATTCGGCCCATGTACCAACAGTGGACGAAAAAAAGGCTTAGACCCTATGGTCTAAGCCTTTGATCATATTGCCAAATACTGGTCGGGGCGACATGATTCGAACATGCGACCCTCTGATCCCAAATCAGATGCGCTACCAGGCTGCGCTACGCCCCGAAGCGTCGGATTGTAGCCCGGCTGGGGGGCACGGGTCAAATTTTACTTTTGCACCGGCCGCGCATGGCGCTGGCCGGTGCCGGTAGCGCTGCCGTATTCGATGGGTAAGGTTCGCTTGACTTGGTCGCAAGCGCTGACATAATCCGCACACCGCAGCGGCCAGACCCCGCGCCCGGTCAGGCGCAAGGGGAAGCGTGCCGCCTGCCGGACTGGCGCCGAGCATGAAAACAAGAGTGCCCTCGCCACGATCGCGAGGCCCAGCCCTCGTCCGCCGGGGCGCATGAAGTCGGTCAGATGCGTAAAAAGAATGAATGGCGAAAACCTTGGGTCCGCGCGGGTCCTGGGGCGCAAGGTGGCGTGATGGAACGCCACCTGCCAAGTTGGACGGGGAAATCATGTTTCAGTCGCAAGTTAGTATGCTCGTCGCGGGTCTATTCGGGTTGCAGATGGCAGTGGTATTCGCCGTCTTGCAGCGCACACCGGGTATGGGCCGGGCGGGCTTGAATTCCTGGGCGGTTGGCGACCTGTTGGTAACGGCCGCCACGGTCTTGCTTGCCGCGCATGACTATCTGCCGGAATGGCTGACGCTCAATCTGGCGGACATGGTCATGACCGCGGCGCTGTCCTTGATGGTTTACGGCACGCGCTGCTTCTTCGGCAGGCGTGGGCGCGCGGGCGCACTCTGCCTGCTGAATCTTGCGGTGCTGGCCGGTGCGGTCTACTTCGATTGGTCGGGGGCGCCGCCATCGGGGCCGGCGCTGCTCTTCGCCCTGGCCAATATCTATCTTCCGCTCGCGTTGCTGCGCGTCGTGGCGGCGCAAGTGCCGGCCAAGCGCGGCACCGGGCGGCTGGCGGCGCTGTCGCTTGGGTTGATCGCGCTCGCCTGCGCGGGTATGGGCGTCTATCAGGCAGCCGACCTGGCCCTGCTTCCTGCCGGGCTCGCCTGGCTGGCGAAGGGGCCACCCGAGGGAACGTTCACCCTCCTGCACGCCTTCGGCATCGTCAGCCTGTCGGTCAGCTTCGCGCTGATGGCCCACGACAGCCTGCGCCGCCGGCTCGAGCATCGCGCCAGTTATGACGATCTTACCGATTTGCTGACGCGCGGCGCTTACTGGGAGGCGCTGGAGGATGCCTGCAAGCAGGCGGACCGCCTGCAACGTCCTTTGACCGTGGCCTTCATCGATCTTGATCACTTCAAGGCCATCAACGATCTCTACGGCCACCTCGCCGGCGACAGCGTGCTGCGCCACTTCAGCGGGTTGCTGCGCAAGTCGGTGCGCACGGGCGATTTCGTCGGCCGGCTGGGTGGGGAAGAGTTCGGCATCGTGATGCCCGATGCGTCACTGGACCAGGGGCGGGCGATCAGCTTGCGGTTGAATATGCTGGTGCGCGCAACGCCATGCCCGTCCGAGCCGGATGCGATCTCCTACACGGTCAGCGTCGGCATGGCCGAGCGGCTGCCGGGAGAGGGCGCGGATGCGCTGATGCGCCGAGCCGACAATGCCCTCTACGACGCCAAGACAATGGGTCGGAATTGCGTTTCCACGCAGCCCGTCGAGCGAATTGCCGGCATGGCAAAGACACCGCGCATGCGGATTTCGCAGGCATCGTGACGATTGCCTGTGCGGCGCGCCGTGTCGGGGCGGTAGGATAGGCTGCGGCTCTGAGGTAGAATACCGGGCTTCGTATCGGTAGTCTTCAGCAGTTTCCACGTATCCGCCCTTAGCTCAGTTGGATAGAGCACTCGCCTTCTAAGCGAGCGGTCACACGTTCGAATCGTGTAGGGCGGGCCACCTTCTCCCGCATTCCCCACAAGTCCGGATTAAGATTCCAGGGTTGAGCCGCGGTTTTTGGCCACGGTCTCGTTTCCCGAGGTGTCCCCATGRCAAAGTCCCCGGCAGGCAGTGCCAGGAAGCTGCGTCAATGGTTGGCCGGCGGCGCCTGCCTGTTGTTGCTGGCTGCTGCTGCCCGCCATGCCTTGTTCCTGGCCGTTGAACGTGATGCGTTCGAACCCAAGCCGGCCGGCTCCGCCGATGCCATGACCCCCGACCGCCTGGGCGCCCCGTCACGCCAGTTCGCTTTTTCCAGCGGGGCGCGCACGTTGCGCGGCTCTTGCGTATTGGTGCAGGCAGCCGAGGCGCCTGCCGTGCTGATCTATCACGGCGACGAGGAGAACCTGTCCGACTGGGCCAGCGCCCAGGCGCTGCTTTACCGTAACGGTGTTTCTTCCTGTGTGTTCGACTACAGCGGCTACGGCGCCAGCGACGGCAAGCCCGGCGTTGTCAACCTGCATGAAGATGGCGTGGCCGCTTACGGGCAGTTCCTTGCCGCTACGCCGTTGTCGTCCCGGCGCTATGTGATGGGATTTTCGCTGGGCTCAGCGGTGCTGCTTGATGTGATATCCACATTGCGCCCGGCGCCGGCTGGCCTGGTGATTGCCGCCGGATTCACGTCCGCGCGCGAGGCGGCGGTGGTGACAGGGCGGGTGCCGGCGTGGTTGGCGCGGCTGTTGCCCGAGCCGTGGGACAACGAGATGCACTTGCGTAATTTGCAGTTGCCGCTGCTGCTTGTGCACAGCCGCGCGGATGAGGTGATTCCCTTCGCGCATGCCGAGCGGCTGGAGCGTGCCGCCGCGGGGGCGCGGCGACTGGTGGCGTTGCCGGCGTTGCCGCACGATGCGGCGATCGAACCGGAGCGTCAGGATGCCTTCTGGGCGCCGATCATTGCTTATCTGCGCTCGGGTCTCCTGCCCGCGCCGGGCCCCGATTAGTTGGCGCGTGCCATGCGCGGTGGTCCCGGTGCCAGCTCGCCGCAGGCACTAAAAAGGGGCGCCGGCCAAAGCCGGGCGCCCCTTTTTTGCGATGGCCGGCCGCCCAGGCGGCCGCACCCGGATTACGCTTCTTCGGGCAGGCTCGCGCCCACCGTGTTGAAGCCGGCGTCGACGTAGGTGATCTCGCCGGTCACACCGCTGGCCAGGTCGGACAGCAGGAATGCGGCCACGTTGCCGACCTCGTCGATGGTCACATTTCGGCGCAGCGGCGCTGCTTCCTCGATATGGCCCAGCAGCTTGCCGAAGCCCTTGATGCCGGAGGCAGCCAGGGTCTTGATCGGGCCCGCCGAGATGCCGTTGGCACGGATGCCGCGCGGGCCTACCGAGGCGGCCAGGTAGCGCACGCTGGCTTCCAGCGAGGCTTTGGCCAGGCCCATGGTGTTGTAGTTCGGCACCACGCGCTCCGCGCCCAGATAGGTCAGCGTCAGCAGCGAGGCCTTGTCCGACAGCATGGGCAGTGCGGCCTTGGCCAGCGCCGGGAAGCTGTAGGCGGAAATGTCGTGCGCCACGCGGAAGGATTCGCGCGAGAGGCCCTCGAGGAAGTCGCCGGCGATCGCTTCGCGCGGTGCGAAGCCGATCGAGTGCACCAGCCCGTCGAGCTTGTCCCAGCTCTGGCCCAGTGCGGCGAAGGTGGCGGCGATTTGCTCGTCGCTGCCGACATCGCATTCGAACACCAGACTGCTGCCAAACTCCTTGGCAAAATCGTTGATGCGGTCCTTGAAACGCTCGCCGACATAAGTAAAGGCGAGTTCCGCGCCTTCGCGCTTGCAGGCCGATGCGATGCCATAGGCAATCGAGCGGTTGGACAGCAAGCCGGTAATCAGGATTCGCTTACCTGCGAGAAATCCCATAACTTCTCCAATGATGTTCGAGGTGGACGGGCACGGTTCGTGCAATCGCGTCCGGGTTGCAGCGCGCGCCGCGGTGGCTGCTTGGCAGCAGGCTGACGACCGGCAAACTAGCGGTGCCGCGTACTGGAATGTCCGGATGGCTGAATGCCGGCCGAACCCATGTAAAATTGTCTCATAACTTGACCGCGCCGCAGACGGCCGCGGACGAATCCGATTCAGGTGGAGGACCCCAACCGGATGTCTATTCGCGCACGTAGACCGCTTCAGGCGGCATGGCAGCGCTTCCGCACGATTGCGGCGCTGGGCTGTGGACTAGTAGCCCTGTGTGCCGCGGGTTTTCCCTTATCCGCTGGCGCGGCCCATGGTTTCGCGCAGTATGGCGGCCTCAAGTATCCCGCCGACTTCACCCATTTCGATTACGTCAATCCGGACGCGCCACGCGGCGGCACGCTGACGCTCGCGAATCCGGATCGCCGCACCAGCTTCGACAAGTTCAACCCGTTTACGCTCAAGGGTACCTCCGCCCCCGGCGTGAATTCGCTGATGTTCGAATCCCTGCTGATCGCCAGCGCCGACGAAACCGCCAGCGCCTATGGCTTGCTGGCCGACGACGTGACCGTGGCGGCGGACGAGCTGTCCGTCTCCTTTCACATTCGGCCGCAGGCGCGCTTCAGCAACGGCGATCCGGTGCTGGCCAGCGATGTCAAGTATTCCTACGACATGCTGATGAGCAAGGCATCCAGCCCAGGCTACCGCAGCATGTGCACCGATGTGAAAGCCGTCACTGTGGTGGATCCGCACACGGTGCGCTTCGATTTCAAGCAGCGCAATGTCGAGTTGCCGCTGATTGTCGGTTCGCTGCCGGTCYTTTCGAAGAAGTGGACCGCCACGGTACCGTTCGACAAGCTGACCTTCGAGGATCCCGTGGCCAGCGGGCCCTACCTGATCGAGCGCTACGATGCCGGGCGCGGCATCAGTTTCAAGCGCAATCCAGCCTATTGGGGCAAGGACCTGGCGGTGCGGCGCGGCACCTTTAACTTCGATCGCGTGGTCTACCGCCTCTACAAGGACGAGACCGCCAAGCTGGAAGCCTTCAAGGCCGGCGAGTTCGACGCCATCGTCGAGTACAAGGCCAAGAGCTGGGCCAAGAGCTATGAGGGCAAGCGCTTTAGCAACGGCGAGTTGGTGAAGACCGATTTTCCGCATCGCAACGGAGCCGGCATGCAAGGCTTCGTCATGAATATGCGCAAGCCGGTGTTCCAGGATGTGCGGGTCAGGCAAGCCATGATCCTGGCGCTGGATTTCGAGTGGCTGAACCGCCAGCTTTTCTACGGTGCTTACCGGCGTCTCGATAGCTGGTTCTCCAACAGCGAACTGGCAGCCAGTGCCACCTTCGACGGCCGGCCAGGCCCCGGCGAGCTGGCGCTGCTGGAGCCGCTGCGCACACAGTTGGCGCCGGAGGTATTCGGGCCTATCGTGACGATGCCTACCACCAATCCGCCGCGCTCCCTGCGGGACAACCTGCGCGAGGCGCGCAGGTTGCTGGCGCAGGCGGGGTGGACCTACACGGATGGTGCGCTGCGCAATGCCAAGGGTGAACCTTTCGTCTTCGAGTTCCTGGATGACGGCGGCGCCATGAGCCGCGTCATTACCACTTATGTGCGCAACCTGGAAAAGCTGGGCATGGAGGTGAACCAGCGCACCACCGATTTCGCGCTATACCAGAAGCGGTTGGAGGACTTCGACTTCGATATGGTGTCGATCCGCTTCCCGGATTCGCAGAGCCCCGGCAACGAACTGCGCGACCGCTTCAACAGCGAAGCCGCAGGCACGCCCGGTTCCGATAATCTGTTCGGCCTGAAATCGCCCGCCATCGACCGGTTGGTGGACAATGTCCTGCACGCCCATACGCGCGAGGAACTGGTCAACGCCGGGCGCGCGCTGGACCGCGTGCTGATGCACGGCTACTACATCGTGCCCAACTGGTATAGCGCCTCGCACCGGGTGTCATATCGGAAAGAGCTGGTCTATCCGCAGCGCTTGCCGCACTACTACACGGCCGAAGGCTGGATACTGAGCGATTGGTGGCGTGCCGACACCAAGCCGGCCGCTCAATAAGCGCGACAAGGAAACAAGATGCTCGCCTATCTGCTCAAGCGCGTATTGCTGATGATCCCGACCCTGATCGGCGTCATCACCCTCACCTTCGCGGTGATCCAGTTCGTGCCGGGGGGGCCGGTCGAGCAGATGATGCTCGAGCTCAAGGGCAGGGRAGGCGGTGGCGGCGAGGCCAGCGGCGGCGGCGCGGAATACCGCGGCCGGCGCGGCGTGGACCCCGAGAAGATCAAGGAGATCCAGGCCCTGTACGGCTTCGACAAGCCGCCGCTGGAGCGCTACTTCATGATGCTCAAGCGCTTCGCCCAGTTCGACCTGGGGCAGAGCTATTTCCAGCACCGCAGCGTGTGGGAGCTGGTGAAGTCGAAGATGCCGGTCTCCGTCAGCCTGGGTCTATGGACCTTCTTCCTGACCTACCTGATATCGGTGCCGCTCGGTATCTCCAAGGCGATCCGGGCGGGCAGCCGCTTCGATGTGGTGACCAGCATGGTGGTGCTGGTGGGCTATGCCATTCCCGGCTTCGTGCTGGGTGTGTTGCTGCTGGTGCTGTTCGGGGGCGGCACGTTCGTGCAGTGGTTCCCGCTGCGCGGGCTCACGTCGGACAACTGGGAGCAGCTCTCGCTGATGGGCAAGGTAATGGATTACCTTTGGCACCTGGTGCTGCCGATCACCGCATCGGTGGTGGGCAGTTTTGCCGTGGTTACCATGCTGACCAAGAACGCKTTCCTSGAAGARATYCGCAAGCARTACGTGCTGACCGCSCGSGCCAAGGGCCTGGCGGAGCGGCGCGTGCTGTGGAAGCACRTCTTCCGCAACGCGCTGATCCCGCTYGTGACCGGTTTCCCGGCGGCCTTTATCGGTGCTTTCTTCACGGGTTCCCTGCTGATCGAAACGCTGTTCTCGCTCGACGGACTCGGCCTGCTGTCCTATGAGGCCGTGCTGCGGCGCGATTACCCGGTCGTGCTGGGCACGCTCTACCTGTTCACCCTGATCGGCCTGGTGACCCGGCTGATTTCCGATGTCTGCTATGTGATGGTCGACCCGCGCATCCACTTCGAGGCAGTGCACCGATGAAATTCCGCTCGCGCACGCTCCCCAACGGGCTGCCGCATTCGCCCTCGCCGCGCCAGCGAGCCTGGCAGCGGTTTCGCCGCAATCGCCTCGGCTACTGGAGCCTGATCCTCTTTGTTGCCATCTTCCTCCTCAGCCTGGTTGCCGAGACCTTGTCGAGCGACAGGCCGCTGGTGGTGAAGTACAAGGGCGAATGGTATTTCCCCATCGTCAAGACCTACGCCGAGAACACCTTCGACGGAGACTTTCCTACCAGGGCGGACTACCTCGATCCCTTTATCCGCGACCGCATCACCAGCAATGGCAATTTCGCGATCTTTCCGCCCAACCGCTATTCGTACGATTCGATCAACTATTTCTCCAAGGAACCCAATCCGGCGCCGCCTTCGGCGGAGAACTGGCTGGGTACCGACGACCGCGGGCGCGACGTGCTGGCACGGCTGCTCTACGGCTTTCGCGTCTCCGTGCTGTTCAGCCTGGCCCTGACCCTGATCGGCGTGGTGATCGGCACCCTGACGGGCGCCCTGATGGGCTTCTTCGGCGGGCGCTTCGACCTGTTCTCGCAGCGCGCCATCGAGATCTGGAGCTCGATGCCCGAGCTCTATCTGCTGATCATCTTCGCCTCGATCTTCACGCCAAGCCTGGCGCTGCTGATCATCCTGCTCTCGCTGTTCGGCTGGATGGGTTTGTCCGACTACGTGCGCGCCGAGTTCTACCGCAATCGCTCGCTCGATTACGTCAAGGCGGCACGGGCGCTCGGACTCTCCAACGTACAGATCATGTGGCGCCACATCCTGCCCAACAGCCTGACGCCCGTCATCACCTTCCTGCCATTCCGCATGAGCGCCGCCATCCTGGCCCTGACCAGCCTCGACTTCCTTGGCCTGGGCGTGCCGCCCACCACCCCTAGCCTGGGTGAGTTGCTGGCGCAGGGCAAGGCCAACCTCGATGCCTGGTGGATTTCCTTGTCGACCTTCGCCGTGCTGGTGGTGACCCTGCTGCTGCTGACCTTCATGGGCGACGCGCTGCGCGATGCCTTCGATACGCGCCTGGGCCTGGCCCAGCTACGCGGACGGGTCGAGCCGAAGGCGCCGGAAGGTTCGCCCGCGGCCGAGGTGACGCCATGAGCGCGCTGTCGCAAGCCAGCACCGTGAATGGTGTGCAAGCGGTGCAAGCCAAGGAGGGCGCTGGCGGTCCGCTAATGTGCATCGAACGCCTGTCGGTCACGTTCGGCCATGGCGACGAGGCCACCCGCGCGGTGCGCGATGTCAGCTTTGACCTGCGTGCGGGCGAACGCTTCGCGCTGGTGGGCGAATCCGGCTCGGGCAAGACGGTTACCGCGCTTGCCATGCTGCGCCTGGTGGAGGACGCGCGTTACCAGGGCGCGGTGCGTTTCGAGGGCCGCGACCTGCTCAAGGTCTCGGAGCGCGAGAYGCGGGGCATTCGTGGTGCCGACATCGCCATGATCTTCCAGGAACCGATGACTGCGCTCAACCCGCTCTACACGATCGGCAACCAGATCGTGGAGACGCTGGCGCTGCATGAGGGCCTGGACCGGCGCTCTGCGCGCGAGCGCGCCATTGCGTTGCTCGAGCGCACTGGCATCAGTGATGCGGCGCACCGGTTCGACAGCTTTCCACACCAGCTATCGGGCGGCCAGCGCCAGCGCGCGATGATCGCCATGGCGCTGGCCTGCCGGCCCAAGCTGCTGCTGGCCGACGAGCCTACCACTGCTCTCGACGTCACCATCCGCGTGCAGATCCTCGAGTTGCTGCGCGACCTGCAGGCTGAGTTCGGCATGGCCGTCATGCTGATCACGCACGACCTCAACCTGGTGCGGGCTTTTGCCCAGCGCGTGGGCGTGATGGAGAAGGGCGTGCTGGTCGAGGTGGGCGAAACCACCAGCGTTTTCGCCGCGCCCCAGCATCCCTACACCCGCAAGCTGATCGACAGCCGGCCGCGCCGGGAGGTGCTGCCGTTGGTGCCGCTGGCGCCGGTACTGCTGGAAGCGCGCGGCTTGTGCGTGAACTATGCGCGCAAGCGCAGCGGGCTGGCTGGCTGGTTCGGCCGGGATCAGTTTGCCGCGGTCAAGGGCGTGGATTTTTCGCTGCGCGAGGGCGAGACGATCGGCATCGTGGGCGAATCGGGCTCCGGCAAGACCACGCTGGCTCACGCCGTGCTGAACCTGCAGCGCCGTAGTGCCGGCGAAATCCAGTTCCTGGGCCGCAACCTGGACGAAGTCTCGCGGCGCGAGCGTAGCGTTTTGCGCTCGCGCTTGCAGGTGGTGTTCCAGGACCCGTTCGGTTCGCTCTCGCCGCGCATGACCATCGAGCAGATCGTGGGGGAGGGCCTGGCACTGCACCAGCCGGGCCTTTCGCGCGACGCCATGCGGCAACGCGTTACCGAGGCGCTGCGCGAGGTGGGCATGGACCGCACGGCCCTGGGGCGGTATCCCCATGAGTTCTCCGGCGGCCAGCGCCAGCGCGTGGCGATCGCGCGCGTGCTGATCCTCAAGCCGCAGGTGCTGGTGCTCGATGAGCCGACGTCCGCGCTCGATGTCTCCATCCAGCAGCAGGTGCTGGCGCTGCTGACGCAACTGCAGCGCAAGTACAACCTGAGCTATCTCTTTATCAGCCATGACCTGGCCGTGATCCGCGCCATGGCGCACCGGGTCATCGTGATGAAGTCCGGCGAGGTGGTGGAGGCGGGAGAAACCGAGGTTGTGCTAGGTGATCCGCAGCACGCATACACCCGCAAGCTCATGATCGCGGCCGAAATTGGTGCAGGCGACCCGATTCCGCCGCAAGTTGGTGCGGCCGAACTCAGGGTGTCACCCGATTGACCTGCCGCTGACATAATCAAACCGAGAAAGCATCTGCGACTTCCGTTGTATAGCCTTGATTACAAAGCACTTTATCTGAATTTTGTAACGAACTTTGACATGTGGATGACAACCTTATACCATCCGGCGAGAACTAATTTTACGGGTGGTTCGCGCGTCGCTTATGCACAGCGCGGGTGGCTTGCGTCACTTGGCGCGCTTTTTGCGTGCGATCCACTTCATTGATTTCAGGCCCGCCCCGGTGTGTTTGCCCGGGCCCGGACAAGAACGATTCATCAGGAGAACCAATGCAGCGAACGGTGCTTCATTCCCTGGCGCGCGCCGCCGTAGGAATAGCCATTGCCTGCGGTGCCACTCTATCGAATGGAGTGCTGGCTGACACGGTCTTCAAGGATCCCGACGCCCGCATCGACGCACGTACCGAACTCAGCGCGGAGCCGCATCCGGAAGGCAAGCGYGGCTTGCTGTCKTCGGTSATGAACTCGACCAGCCATGTGGCCAGCAAGGCCGGCGACTTGGTCATGAATGCCCTCGGGTTGATCGGCGTGCGTTACCGCTTCGGCGGCAACAGCCCGGAATCGGGCCTCGACTGCAGCGGTTTTGTCCGCTACGTCTTCAACGATACCTTTGGCTTCATGCTGCCGCGCCGCTCGGTCGAGATGAGCCAGGTTGGCACCACCGTGGCAACCAGCGACCTGCGCCCCGGCGACCTGGTGTTCTTCAACACCATGCGCCATACCTTCTCGCACGTTGGCATCTACATTGGTGACAACAAGTTCGTACATGCCCCGTCCACCGGCAGCAAGATTCGTGTCGATGACATGCGCGCCTCGTACTGGGTGACGCGCTACAACGGCGCGCGCCGTATCGACGATATGCCGCAGGACAGCGGCAGCGCCAGCAACCTGGGCAATATGGTCGAGACGCTCAAGCGTTTCGATCCCAACGCAGGCGGTCGTTCGCTCTACGGCGGCTGAGGCGAGGGCGGGCCCTGTCCGTGCGTGTCACAACGAAAAAGGACTGCCTCGCAGTCCTTTTTCGTTGGCGCCGCCTCCCGGCGGCATGTGCTCCCGCGGCCGTTATTGCGCGGCCACCGTTCCGGCGGGCCGCGAGCGMGCCAGGGCAAGCTTGTCGCGCAGGCTCGCCATGACCGCGGAGGCCGCTTGCTCGCCAGCCAGGATGGCGCGGTTGCGCGAGGCGAAGTCGCTGCCACCCATGTCCGGCAGGTCGGGGCGGATTACCACATCGGCATGCGCCAGGGCCATCTTGCTGATCGACTGCCCCATGATGGCCGTGGTCTGCAGCAATACGCCGCTCTGGCCGCCGTTCTTCTGGCTGGAGGGCTCGGCGGAGATGTTCACGGCTATCACGAAGTCAGCGCCCATGGCGCGCGCGGAATCGACCGGTACGGGTTCGACCAGCCCGCCATCCACATAGTCATGCCCCTGAATCGAGACCGGCTGGAACACGCCCGGCACGCTGCTCGATGCCCGTACCGCCTGGCCGGTGTTGCCGCGCCGGAACAAGATGCCCTGGCCGGTCTTGAGGTTGGTGGCGACGATGCCCAGTGGCAGCTTCATGGACTCGATCGGGCGATTTGCGACCAGCCGGTTCACGTAGTTCTGCAGCGCCTCGCCCTTGAGCCAGCCGCCAAAGCGGGTGCCGAAGGGCAGGGCCCAGTCGGCGATGGTGGCTTCGTCCATCGTCAGCGCCACCTTGTTGAGCTGGAATCCGTTCATGCCCGATGCGTAGAGTGCCGCGACCACCGCGCCCGCGCTGGTGCCAGTGACCAAGTCCGGATGGATGCCCTGTGCTTCGAGTGCCTTGATCACGCCAATGTGGGCGAAGCCGCGTGCGGCGCCACCGCCGAGCGCAAGGCCGATCTTGATCGGCCGGGGTGGCGCCGTGGGCGGCGCAGCCGGGGTGTCCGGCGCTGCGGTGAGTGCGCCCGGTTTTGGGCCAAAGGAGCAGGCAGCCAGCAGTGCTGCCGCACCGGCACCAAGGAAGTTGCGTCGTTGCATGGAGTAACCGAGGGAGGAGAAATGGCGCGGTCGTCACAGCCAGCGTGGGCGAGGGCAGAATGTGCCGTCCACGTCGGCCGCACGTCCCGTGCGACAGCATTCAGACCGGACGCAGCATAAATGATTCCGCGCGGCCGGGCATTCCAGCGCGAACCGGGGGCGGTTGGCTGCGCCCTGCTTGCTATAATGCGGCGATCCTGTGCGACACGCACTATCGTGTCCGGGCAGCTCCAACGTAAGGAGCATCGACCTTGTTGGGACAAGGGGAAGGTTTCCGCCTGAACTGTCCAATCCCAACCATTTCTTGCTTAGACGAACCGGGCCGAACAGCCAGGGGGAGTCTAGAACGTTGCGAGGAAGGCCAGAACACCGGCCGGATTTGCAGCTTGCTTTTTGCTGGATGGATTTCCAGCCATTGCCCAAGG
>NZ_JBFTNE010000044.1:0-62019 GCF_056397325.1 Cupriavidus sp. 05N39 | reverse complement strand
CGGATGGCCTGGGTGCTTCTGCCGCATCGGTAGCCGGCGCACGTTTGCTCCTGGCTACAGGTTGCCCCGGAATCAGCGATGCGCTAGTATGTATATACGTTAATGTATATCAAAGGGGGCGACGGTGAACCTGCAAATCGCGAAATGGGGCAATAGCCTCGCGCTACGTATCCCCGCTGATTACGTTCGCCACGCTGGTCTCAAGGAGGGCGACCAAGTGCAGGCCAACCTGACCGTGGATGGCGGTATAAGCATTCGTGCGGCCAAATGGGACCGGAAGGCTTTCGCGCAAGAACTGGAGTCGACTCGCGAGGCGATGCCGATGACGGAATCGGTCATGAAGGAGTTGCGGCACGGGGCGCGCTACTGATGGTGTACGTTGACACGAGTGTACTGGTGGCGCTCTGCGTGAATGAGCCAATGAGTCCCGCTGTTTCGCAGTGGTACGCGGCGTGTACCGAAGAAATGGCCTCTGCCGCGTGGTGTGTTACCGAATTCGCGAGCGCCCTTGGCATCAAGCAGCGGACAAAACAACTGTCGGTCGAACAGGGGGCATCTGCATGGCAGGCATTCGAACGCCTGTGTGCTGGCGACCTACAGTTACTGCCAGTCGAACCGCAGACATTCCATCGCGCTGCAGTGCTAACCCTGGATGCGTCCGCGGGGCTCCGTGCGGGCGATGCGCTGCACCTTGCCTCTGCGCTGGATGCCAAGGCTAAGACCATGGCGACGCTCGATGACGTGCTGGCCCGCAATGCGAAGCGAATGAAGATTAATCCGCTCGCGTTTTGAGCGCCGCCTGGCGGGGGCTCCTTATCGCCTACCTCGCAGATTCACATCTCCAAGGCGTAACTCCGTCATAATGCCGCACACGCGACAAAAGAAGCCCCTGTGCATGGCACAGGGGCTTTTATCCACGGGCGCCTGACGCTCAGCGCTTGAGCTTGGCGAACGCCGCCGCCATCGCGCCGGACGGCTCCGCTTCGCGGCGCTGGCCGCCGAAGCCCTTGCCCTGGYCGGGGCGCTGTCCCTGTCCCTGGCGCGGCCCGTTGCCGCGGTCCGATTGTCCCGCGCGGACCGGGCCCTGGCCGGGCTCGTCGTCCAGGCGCATGGTCAGGCCGATACGATTGCGCTTGACGTCCACCTCCATCACCTTGACCTTGACGATCTGGCCGGCCTTGACCGCCTCGTGCGCGTCCTTGATGAACTTGGTGGAGAGGGCGGAGATGTGGACCAGGCCGTCCTGATGCACGCCGATATCGACGAATGCGCCAAAGGCTGCGACGTTGGTGACCACGCCTTCGAGCACCATGCCGGGTTGCAGGTCCTTGATGTCCTCCACGCCGTCCTGGAACGTCGCGGTCTTGAACTCGGGACGCGGGTCGCGGCCGGGCTTCTCCAGTTCGGAGAGAATGTCGCGCACCGTCGGCAGGCCGAAGGTCTCGTCGGTGAAGGTCGTCGGCGACAGGCCGCGCAGCGCGTCGCGGTTGCCCATCACGTCGGGCAGGCCCTTCTTGATATGGTCGAGGATGCGCTTGACCACGGGGTAGGCCTCCGGGTGCACCGAGGAGCGGTCCAGCGGATTGTCGCCATCATTGACGCGCAGGAAGCCGGCGGCTTGTTCGAATGTCTTGTCGCCCAGGCGCGGCACCTTTTTCAGCGCATCGCGGTTGGCGAACGCGCCGTTGGCATCGCGGTACTCGACGATATTGCGCGCGAGCACGGTGTTCAGGCCCGATACGCGCGCCAGCAGCGGGGCCGAGGCGGTATTCACGTCCACGCCCACGGCATTCACGCAATCCTCCACCACGGCGTCCAGCGCGCGCGCCAGTTCGCGCTGGTTCACGTCATGCTGGTACTGGCCCACGCCGATCGACTTCGGGTCGATCTTGACCAGCTCGGCGAGCGGATCCTGCAAACGGCGCGCGATCGAAACCGCACCGCGGATCGACACGTCCAGATCGGGGAATTCCTTGGCCGCCAGTTCCGATGCGGAGTACACCGAGGCGCCGGCTTCGCTGACCACGATCTTGGTCAGCTTGGCCTCGGGCAGCTGTTTCATCAGGTCCTGCACCAGCTTGTCGGTCTCGCGGCTGGCCGTGCCGTTGCCGATCGAGACCAGCATCACATTGTGCTGCTTGGCCATGCGCGCCAGCGTGGCGAGCGAGCCGTTCCAGTCGCGGCGCGGCTCGTGCGGGTAGATGGTGGCGGTGTCGATGAGCTTGCCGGTGGTGTCGACCACGGCCACCTTGCAGCCCGTGCGGATGCCCGGGTCGATGCCCATCACCGACTTCGGACCGGCCGGCGCGGCCAGCAGCAGTTCGTGCAGGTTGCGGCCGAACACCTTGATGGCTTCGCTCTCTGCGGTTTCGCGCAGTTGCGTCAGCAGCTCGGTCTCGAGGTGCGGCTGCACCTTGACGCGCCAGCACCAGCGGCACACGTCGGCCAGCCACTTGTCGGCGGGACGGTTCTGGTTCTGGATGCCGACGTGGCGGGCAACCATGCCTTCGCACGGGTGCGGCACCATGGCGTCCTGTTCCTCGCCCAGGCCGAGCTTGACCATCAGCACGCCCGCATTGCGGCCGCGGAACAGCGCCAGCGCGCGGTGCGACGGAATGGTGCGGATGGTCTCGCTGTATTCGTAGTAGTCGCGGAATTTCTCTTCCTCCGCGCCTTCCTTGCCTTCCATCACGGACGAACTCACCATGCCGTTGTTCCACAGGTGCTCGCGCACCTTGCCGAGCAGTTCGGCGGTTTCGCCGAATTGCTCCGACAGGATGTCGCGTGCGCCGTCGAGTGCGGCCTTGACGTCGGGCACGCCGCCATCGGCGGTGGGATTGCCGTTGACATACCTGGCGGCCTCGGTCTGCGGGTCCAGCGTGGGATCGGCCAGCAGGGCAAGGGCCAGCGGCTCGAGCCCGCACTCGCGCGCGATCTGGGCACGGGTGCGGCGCTTGGGCTTGTAGGGCAGGTACAGATCTTCCAGGGCCTGCTTGGTCTCGGCGCCTTCGACGGCCGCGCGCAGTTCGGGCGTCAGCTTGCCTTGCTCCTCGATGGAAGCGAGGATGGTGGCGCGGCGCTCTTCCATCTCGCGCAGGTAAAGCAGGCGCTCTTCCAGGTTACGCAGATGCGTGTCGTCCAGGTTGCCGGTGACCTCCTTGCGGTAGCGCGCAATGAAAGGCACGGTCGCGCCTTCGTCGAGCAGTTCCACGGCCGCGGCCACCTGGCGGGGTTGGACGGAGAGTTCGGCCGCGATGAGCGACACGATCTTTTGCATGACGGAAGCTGGCAGATTGGACATCAGGAAAACAGTCGGTCGAAAGCGGGGCATTTTGCCACAAGCTTGCCGCGGCGCGGCGCGGTGTTCAGGGCAGGGCACAGCCGGCGTTCCGGCGGAGGCTGGCCAGGCATCAATAAGCCGCCGTGCCCTGGGGCAAGAGGCGGGGCGGATGTTAGAATCCGGGCATGATCGTCAAGCCACATCCGGCCCCACTCGCGGCCGCGTTATCCGACTGCTCCGCCACCCCGGCCAAGGCCCGCTCTCTGTCCGCGCAGCTGCGGCTTGCCTTGCTGTGCGCCGGCCTGGCGGTGTTGCTCATGCCAATGCGCGGCCATGCGCAGGCGGCCCCGGGCGCTGCGCAGGCCCCTGCCCAGGCAACTGAGGCGCAAGCGCCGCAGCCGCCGTCGCGGGATTTCGCCGCGGAGCGCAAGGCCATCGTCGATTCGCGTGCCTGGACCGATTATCGCTACGGCAAGGCGGAGCACGATTGCTACAACAGTTTTTTTGTTACGCACTGCATCGACAAGGCCAAGGATGTGCGCCGCGGGGAACTGCAGGTGCTGCGCAAGCGGGAACTGGAGGTTGGAGAAGCGGAGCGCGCCTTCAAGGCGGTCGAGCGCGACCAGGCTCAGGCCATCAAGCGTGCCGAGTACGAAGCCGGCCAGCCTGCCCGCGAAGCCAATGAACGCGCCAGCCGCGAGAGTTTCGAGCGCAAGCAGCAGGAACAGCAACTGCGCGATGCGCAGCATCAGGCCGATGCTCCGCAGCGTGCCGCCAATGCCGAGGCTTACAACAAGAAGCAGGCTGACTTCGATGCGCGCATCAAGGCAGCGCAAGAGCAGGGCGCGCAGCAGGCCAGGYAGCGGCAGGAAAATGTAAAGGCGTTCGAGGCGAAGCAGCGCGAAGCCGAACAACGGCAAAAAGACGTCGACGAGCGCCGCGCCAAGGCCAAGGAACAGCAGGGGCAGGCCACGACGCCGCGTCCCTTCGGTTTCTGAGCGGTGCGAGCCGCGCCCACAGCCGGGGGCAATACCGGCGACAATGGCCGGTGCAAGACGACGCGACGCGCCACGCGGTGCCAGCGTCGGAAGCCATACCGGCCCGSCGGCGCCAGCGCCGGCTTTGATCGGGGGAGCCCATGGACCGCAACCTGAATACCTTATCGCGGCAGATCATGGAGTTGCAGATCGAACACCGCGATCTCGATTACCTGATTGACCGCATGGCGGCTGACGCCACGCATGACGAGCTGCAGCTGCGGCGCCTGAAAAAGCGCCGCCTCAAGCTCAAGGATGCGATTACCTTGCTCCAGCTTCAGCTCGAGCCGGACGTGCCCGCCTGATTCCCCTTGTCCACGGGCCGTCGCTGAAGCGGTCCGCCATAAAGCCTCGCCTTGCCCGCCTCCGAAGAAGACCTTTCCGCCACGCCCGCGGTCCCCGTAACRACCACCGTGTCCGCTGCGGCCGACACGCCAGATACGCCCGCAATGCCGGCCGCCAGCGGTACCGGGCCGTCCGGTGCCGCGGTATCGCATGCCGCCGAACTGGCTACCATCTTCGCCCCGACCGGGACCCTGGCGCAGGGCATCGAAGGCTACCGCCCGCGCGAGGCGCAAGAGCGCATGGCCGAGGCCGTTGCCAGCGCGATCGAGCGCGCCGACACGGTCATCGTCGAGGCCGGCACCGGTACCGGCAAGACCTTTGCCTATCTGGTCCCCGCCATGTTGTGGGGCGGCAAGGTCATCCTCTCCACCGGTACCAAGAACCTGCAGGACCAGCTCTTCCTGCGCGATATCCCCACGGTGCGGCGCGCGCTCAATGTGCCGGTGTCGGTCGCGCTGCTCAAGGGGCGGGCCAACTATCTCTGCCACTACCATCTGGAACGCGCCGAAATCCAGGGCCGCCTGGCCTCGCGGCAGGACGCCGCATGGCTGCGCGAGATTGCCCGGTTTGCCAAGGTGACGTCCACGGGCGACAAGGCCGAGCTTGCCTCGGTGCCGGAAAACGCGCCGGTATGGCAACTGGTCACTTCGACTCGCGACAACTGTCTCGGCACGGAGTGCCCGAACTACAAAGAGTGCTTTGTCATGCGCGCGCGCAAGGAGGCGCAGCAAGCCGACCTGGTGGTGGTCAACCATCACCTGTTTTTTGCCGACGTCGTACTGCGCGACACAGGCATGGCGGAACTGTTGCCGGCGGCCAACACAGTCATCTTCGACGAGGCGCACCAGCTGCCGGAGACGGCCACGCTGTTCTTTGGCGACAGCCTGTCGACCAGCCAGTTGCTGGAGCTCGCGCGGGATACCGTGGCCGAAGGCCTCTCGCACGCGCGGGACGCCGCCGACTGGGTGCGCATCGCGGCACCCCTGGAGCGTGCCGCGCGGGACTTGCGGCTGGCCTTTACCAAGGACAATGCGCGCCTGGCGGTGAACCAGATCGAAGCGGACCCGCGCATCAGCAAGCCTTTTTTTGAGACGCTGGACGCACTCGAAAGTGCGCTGGGGGAGTTCGTGACCCTGCTGGAAAGCCAGGCAGAGCGCGCCGAGTCGCTGGAGCAGTGCCACCGCCGCGCGGTGGAGCTCGATCAGCGCCTGGCGGCCTGGCGTAGCGAATCCAAGGCCGCGCCGCAGCCCGCCGCGAGCGGCGAGGCGCAAGATGGCGCGGTGGCGGCCCCTGCAGCCGCCTTCGGGCCGGACACGGTGCGCTGGGTGGAGGTGTTCTCCCACACGGTGCAGCTGCATCGCACCCCGTTGTCGATCGCGCCAATCTTCACGCGTCAGCGCGAAGGCCACCCGCGAGCCTGGGTATTTACCTCGGCCACGCTCTCGGTGAAGGGCAATTTCAGCCACTACGCTGCCCAGCTCGGGCTGGACAAGGACAGGTCGCTGACCTTGCCAAGCCCGTTCGACTACGCCGAGCAGGGCCTGCTCTACGTGCCGCGAGACCTGCCGGCGCCGCAGTCGCCCCAGTTCACGGAAGCGGTGGTGCAAACCGCGTTGCCGCTGATCGAGGCGGCGGGCGGTCGCGCCTTTCTGCTCTGCACCACGCTGCGGGCGGTGCAGCGTGCCTCCGATATGCTTTACGAGGCCTTCGCGGAGCGCGGCCTGGCACTACCCCTGCTGGTCCAGGGCCAGGCCAGCCGCACGGAACTGCTCGACCGTTTCCGTGAGCTTGGCAATGCGGTGCTGGTCGGCAGCCAGAGTTTCTGGGAGGGCGTCGACGTGCGTGGCGAGGCGCTGTCACTGGTGATCATCGATAAACTGCCGTTTGCGCCACCCGACGATCCCGTGCTGGCCGCACGCATGGAAGTGCTGCAGAAAAAGGGCCTGAGCCCGTTCGCCGTGCACCAGTTGCCGCATGCGGTGATCACGCTCAAGCAGGGCGCGGGGCGCCTGATCCGCTCCGAGACAGACCGTGGGGTGCTGGTGATCTGCGATACCAGGCTGGTGGAGAAGCCCTATGGTCGCCAGATCTGGCAGAGCCTGCCGCCCTTCAAGCGGACGCGCGAGGCCGAGACCGTGATCCGCTTCCTAGAATCGATCCGGGACGGCGGGGAGGCGCCAGCGGCGGACCAAGGGGGCGAAGCGCGGCCCGATTGAGCAGGCAACAAAAAGCCCGGTTGAGACCGGGCTTTTTGTTGCCGGGGCTTGCGCCTCCGGCCTACTCAATTGCATGCCTGCCGTTCAGAACACTTCCCACCAGGACTTGTCCTTGCGGCGTTCTCCATACTTGATGTAATCGCTGTTGGGGAAGTTCTTTTCCATCACGCGGGCGGTATCGTCGCGCAGATCCTTCATGCCCAGCGAGTCGTAGGAACGGATCATGATGTACAGCGCTTCTTCGTTGGCCGGGGCGCCATCATATTCCTTGAGCGCCTGCTGGGCGCGGTTGGCGGCGGCCAGGTAGGCGCCACGCTTGTAGTAGTAGCGTGCCGCATGGACCTCGTGCTGGGCCAGCGCGTTCACGATGTACTGCATGCGCGCGGCGGAGTCCGGCGTGTACTTGCTGTCGGGGAAGCGCGTGACGAGGGTGTTGAATGCGTCATACGCGGCGCGCGCGGCCTTGGGGTCGCGCTCGCTCAGGTCCTGGCCGGAAAAGCGGCCGAGCCAGCCCAAATTATCATTGAAGTTGATCAGGCCCTTCAGGTAATAGGCATAATCCACGTTCGGGTGATTCGGATGCAACTGGATGAAGCGGTCAACCGAGGCCAGGGCCGCGGCGGTTTCGCCATCCTTGTAGCTGGCATAGGCGGAATCGATCTGCGCCTGCTGCGCGAAACGGCCGAAGGGGTAACGTCCTTCCAGCTTATCGTACAGCTTGACTGCACGGGTGAAGTCGCCGGAATCGAGTGCGTCCTTGGCTTCCGAATATAATTTGTTAGCCGACCAGCCGGCAGTTTCGTCTGGTTGATCCGACAGCAGGCCGCACGCCGATAGCATGACGCAGCCGCCTGCGAGCAGAATCGCTCCAATTCTTGCGCGCCAGTTGGCGCGCTTCATGCTCATCGATTGCATGGGCAACATATCCCGGATGAAAAATAGCGTCAAGCATTATAGCCCAAGCCCCTTGCCGGCAACCGCCGCCAAGGGCATCGCGCAGCAAGCTGCCGATTCAGCCGACACTTTGAACGAAGTGGAGGACCTGGAAGACCTGACCGATGTGGCCGCGCTAGGCGGCCTGGAGGCTGGTGCGCAGGCATCGCCGATCGAGTTGGAAATGCAGCAAGTGGAGTTTGAAGTAGACGGTGCGTCACATGGCGAGCGCCTCGATAAATTGCTGGCGCGCCATCTCAGCGGATTTTCGCGCAGCCGCCTGCAGCAATGGATCGAGAGCGGCGCGGTGCTGGTCGACGGCGAGGTGCGCCGCTCGAAGGCTTCGGTCCAGATGGGCGAGCGCGTCGTGGTGCGGCCGCAGGCCCCCGCCGAATCGCGCGCCTTCGTGCCGGAAGACGTGCCGCTCGAGGTGGTGTACGAGGACGCGGCAATGCTGGTCATCGACAAGCCCGCCGGGCTGGTGGTGCATCCCGCGGCCGGCAACTGGGGCGGCACGGTGCTCAACGGCCTGCTGCACCGCTATCCCGAGGCCGTGGGCCTGCCGCGCGCCGGCATCGTCCACCGGCTCGACAAGGAAACCTCCGGGCTGATGGTAGTGGCGCGCACGCTTACCGCCCAGACCGATCTCGTGCGCCAGTTGCAGGCGCGTACCGTCAAACGTACCTATCTGGCGCTGGTGTGGGGCGAGACGCCCGAATCGGGCACCATCGATGCGCCGATCGGCCGCGATCCGCGCGAGCGGATCCGCATGGCGATCGTGCTCACCAACAGCGGCAAGCCTTCGCGCACCCATTTCCGCACGCTGGGCACGGTGCCGCTCGGGCGGGGCCATGTCTCGATGGTGATGTGCCAGCTCGAAACCGGCCGCACGCACCAGATCCGCGTGCATTTCGAATCAATCGGCCATCCCCTGGTCGGCGATCCGGTCTACCATCGCGCCGCTACGCAGCGCGGCCAGCGCCCGGCCATCAAGGCGCCGCTGCCGGTGCCGCTGGGGCGCCAGGCGCTGCACGCCTTCCGGTTGGGGCTGGTGCATCCGACGACCGGCAAGTCCATGTCGTGGGAGGCGCCGCCGCCCGACGACCTGCAGGCATTGATCGAAGCGCTCGATTTCGACCGCGCCGATGATGAGGACGAGGATGACGGCTGGGTGGAGGGCGAGGACGGCGCATGGGAGTACGGCGATGACGACTGAGGCGCCGTGGCTGGTTCCTGACTGGCCGGCCCCGGCGCGGGTGCGCGCGTTGTCCACCACCCGTCAGGGCGGCTTGAGCCAGGCCCCTTACGGCCTGGCGGACGGCAGCCCGGGCGGGCTTAACCTCGGCACCCACGTGGGCGACGATCCCTCGGCGGTCGCCGGCAACCGGGCGCGCCTGGCCGCGCGGCTGCCGGCCGCGCCAGGCTGGCTGGAGCAGGTGCATGGCTGCGCGATCGCCACCGAGGACAAGTTCGCGGCCGATGGCGCGGTTCCGCAGGCGGACGCAAGCATTGCCGCGACCCCTGCGCGGGTCTGCGCCGTAATGACCGCGGATTGCCTGCCGGTGCTGCTCTGCGATCGTGCCGGCACGGTGGTGGGCGCGGCGCACGCTGGCTGGCGCGGGTTGTGCGGCGGGGTGATCGAATCCACGGTGGCACGCATGGGCGAGCGGGCAGGCGCGCAGGCCGAGTGGCTGGCCTGGCTTGGTCCTGCGATCGGCCCGCAAGCCTTCGAGGTCGGCGCCGAAGTCCGGCAGGCCTTTCTTGCCCAGGCGCTGCCCGAAGAAGCGGGACCGGTGGATCGCGCATTCCGCGCCGGCGCGGACGGCAAGTATTTCGCCGATATCTATGCGCTTGCCCGCATCCGCCTCGCGCGCGCGGGCTGTACCGCGGTGTATGGCGGCGACGCCTGCACCGTCAGCGATGCGCGGCGCTTCTACTCTTACCGGCGCGATGGCGTCACTGGCCGCATGGCCAGCCTGGTCTGGTTGGTCGCCTGAATTCCCCTCGCCGTTAGTCCCGGGCGGGCGGCAGGGCTGGTCGCGCGCCCGTCGCCTGGGCGGGCTGGGTTGCCTCGGGCTCCCCGGCGGCCGCGGGGTCCGGCTCGCTCTTGGCCTGTTTTGCTTCCTCGGCCTTGCGCCGGCGCCGGCGTCCAGGCGTGCCCATGATGTACACCAGGATCGCCACCGGGAACAGGCCATAAAAGACGAAAGTGGCCACGCCCGCGACCACGGTATGTTCGGTAATGGCCATCATCAGGACCACGTACAGCCAACCGATTGCAACGATGTACATCAGAAAGTCATCCTTCTCGTGCAAGCTTGCCCCGGGGCCGGAGTGGCTGCGCCGGGCTGCCCGCAGATTCGCGCCGGGCGCATTTTGCCATTAGCGCCGGTCCGCGCAATTTTCCGCATTGACAGGCAGAACATTGCAAGGCAACAATGGCCTCGAGTGGCTTGCGATTATGTGTTCGCGAGCATTCGCAGGCTCCGCCGGCACCATCCGGTCCGCGGAGAGGCGTGTCCGGCAAGCATACCGCATGACGTCACCAGCCGAGGGTGTCAGCGCGGGCCGGTTTCGAGGCTGGAGGCGGGGGTGAGTCCCGCAGTGGTGGCACGCCGCCCAGCCAGCTTTCAAATAAGTGACGGCAGAGAGACGAAACATCATGGCAACCGGCAAAGGTGCGGCAGCTTCCGCCAAGGAAGACAAGTCCCAACCGTTTTCATTTGCTTCGGGGCCATTTGATCCAGCGACATGGCTGGAATGGACCCGTCAGGCACAGGCCAACGGTATGGCGACCCAGCAGGGCATGTCCGGCATGCCCGGCATTCCCGGTTTCGAGGCTTTGACGGGTTCCGCCATGGCGGGCGTGAAGATCGCGCCCGATCAGTTGGCCGGCATCCAGCAGCGCTACATGAAGGACTTCAGCGAGCTGTGGCGAAGCATGGCCGAAGGCGGCGCCAATCCGGCGGAGGCACTGGCCGACCGCCGCTTTGCCGGCGATGCCTGGCGCAGCAGCGCGGCCTTTCACTACGCGGCTGCCTTCTACCTGATCAACGCACGCGCCATGAATGAGCTGGCCGACGCGGTCGAGGCCGATGCCAAGACCCGCCAGCGCATCCGCTTCGCCGTCTCGCAGTGGGTCGATGCCATGTCGCCGGCCAATTTCCTCGTCACCAATCCGGAGGCGCAGAAAAAACTGATCGAGTCGGGCGGTGAGTCGCTACGGGTTGGCGTGCTCAACATGCTGGAGGACCTTGGCCGCGGCAAGATCTCACAGACCGACGAATCCGCCTTCGAAGTGGGCCGCAACGTGGCTGTCACCGAGGGTGCGGTCGTCTACGAGAACCCCTACTTCCAGTTGCTGCAATACAAGCCGAGCACCGAAAAGGTGTTCACGCGCCCGCTGCTGCTGGTGCCGCCGTGCATCAACAAGTACTACATCCTCGACCTGCAGCCGCAGACCTCGCTGGTGAACTACATGGTGGAGCAGGGGCACACGGTCTACATGGTGTCCTGGCGCAACCCGGATGCCTCGATGGCCGAGATCAGCTGGGATGACTACATCGAGCATGCCGCCATCCGCGCCATCGAAGTCACGCGCGAGATCAGCGGCCAGGACCAGATCAACGTGCTGGGCTTCTGCGTGGGCGGCACCATCGTGTCCACCGCGCTGGCGGTGCTGGCCAAGCGCGGCGTGCGGCCCGTGGCCAGCCTGACATTGCTGACCACGCTGCTGGATTTCGCCGAGACCGGCGTGCTGGATGTGTTTGTCGACGAAGCCCACGTCAAGCTGCGCGAAGCCACCCTGGGCGGCGTCGGGGGCGCGCCATGCGCGTTGCTGCGCGGCGTGGAACTGGCCAACACGTTCTCTTTCCTGCGCCCCAACGACCTGGTCTGGAACTATGTCGTCGACAACTACCTGAAGGGCAATACTCCGGTACCGTTTGACCTGCTGTTCTGGAACGGCGACGCCACCAACTTGCCGGGACCCTGGTACTGCTGGTACCTGCGCCATACCTACCTGCAGAACGAACTCAAGGAGCCGGGCAAGCTGACCGTGTGCAATGCGCCGGTGGACCTGGGCAGCATTGACGTGCCCACCTATATCTACGGCTCGCGCGAGGACCATATCGTGCCCTGGGCATCGGCCTACGCCTCGACCGCGCTGCTCAAGAACAAACTGCGTTTCGTGCTTGGGGCATCGGGCCATATTGCCGGTGTGATCAACCCGCCGGCCAAGAAGAAGCGCAGCCACTGGACCAACGACAAGCTTCCGGCGTTGCCAGAGGACTGGCTCAGCGATGCCACCGAGCATGCCGGCAGCTGGTGGCCCGACTGGGCATCCTGGCTGGGCAAGCACGCCGGCGCGCGCAAGGCAGCGCCCACCGACTACGGCAACAAGGATTACCGCGCCATCGAGGCGGCACCGGGCCGCTACGTCAAGGCGAAGGCATAGGATTTGTCCGGGCCGGCACCCCATTGGGCAGCCGGCCTCTTTCACCCCTTATCCGCATTCAACTCGAGAGGACCTCCCAATGACTGACATCGTCATCGTATCCGCTGCCCGTACCGCGGTGGGCAAGTTCGGCGGCKCGCTCGCCAAGATCCCCGCACCTGAACTCGGCGCCATCGTTATCAAGGCCGCGCTCGAGCGCGCCGGCATCAAGCCCGAGCAGGTCAGCGAAGTGATCATGGGCCAGGTGCTGGCCGCCGGCTCCGGCCAGAACCCGGCGCGCCAGGCCGCGCTGAAGGCTGGCCTGCCCGTGATGGTGCCGGCCATGACCATCAACAAAGTCTGCGGCTCCGGCCTGAAGGCCGTGATGCTGGCGGCCAACGCCATTGCCGCGGGCGATGCCGAGATCGTGGTGGCGGGCGGCCAGGAAAACATGAGTGCCGCGCCGCACGTGCTGCCGGGCTCGCGCGACGGCTTCCGCATGGGCGATGCCAAGCTGGTCGACAGCATGATCGTGGACGGTCTGTGGGACGTCTACAACCAGTACCACATGGGCGTCACCGCCGAGAACGTCGCCAAGGAATACGGCATCACGCGCGAAGCGCAGGACGCGTTCGCGGCGGCCTCACAGAACAAGGCCGAAGCTGCCCAGAAGGCTGGCAGGTTTGACGAGGAAATCGTGCCGGTGCCGATTCCCCAGCGCAAGGGCGATCCGGTGCAGTTCGCCACCGACGAGTTCGTGCGCCACGGCGTCACGCAGGATGCGCTGGCTGGCCTGAAGCCCGCCTTCGACAAGGCCGGCACGGTGACCGCGGCCAATGCCTCGGGCCTGAACGACGGTGCCGCCGCGGTGGTGGTGATGTCGGCTGCCAAGGCCAAGGAACTCGGCCTGACTCCGCTGGCGACCATCCGAGCCTACGGTACCGCCGGTGTCGATCCCAAGGTAATGGGCATGGGCCCGGTACCTGCATCGCAGCGTTGCCTGTCGCGCGCCGGCTGGAGCGTGGAAGAGCTCGACCTGATGGAAATCAACGAAGCCTTCGCTGCCCAGGCCCTGGCCGTGCACAAGCAGATGGGCTGGGACACGTCCAAGGTCAACGTCAACGGCGGTGCTATCGCCATCGGGCATCCGATCGGCGCGTCGGGCTGCCGCGTGCTGGTCACGCTGCTGCATGAGATGAAGCGCCGCGGTTCGCGCAAGGGCTTGGCCTCGCTGTGCATCGGCGGCGGCATGGGCGTGGCGCTGGCGGTGGAACGCGAGTGACAATCTGCATCGCTTGCCGCAACGCATAGCGCGCAAGCTGGTCTGAGGGGTGTGCTGGCGGGGAGAGGGCTTCTTCCCGCTGGTTTCAATAAAAACTAGCCATCAAGGAGTAGATATGACTCAGCGCATTGCATACGTAACCGGTGGCATGGGTGGCATTGGAACGGCCATCTGCCAGCGTCTGGCCAAGGATGGCTACAAAGTGGTGGCCGGTTGCGGCCCCAACTCGCCGCGCCGTGAAAAATGGCTCGAGCAGCAGAAGGCCCTGGGCTTTGATTTCATCGCGTCGGAAGGCAACGTTGCCGACTGGGATTCGACCAAGGCCGCATTCGACAAGGTCAAGGCCGAAGTCGGTGAAGTCGACGTCCTGATCAACAACGCCGGCATCACGCGTGACGTGGTGTTCCGCAAGATGACGCGCGCCGACTGGGACGCCGTGATCGATACCAACCTGACCTCGCTGTTCAACGTGACCAAGCAGGTCATCGACGGCATGGCGGACCGTGGCTTCGGCCGCATCGTCAATATTTCGTCGGTCAATGGGCAGAAGGGCCAGTTCGGGCAAACCAACTACTCCACCGCGAAGGCAGGCCTGCACGGCTTCACCATGGCGCTGGCGCAGGAAGTGGCGACCAAGGGCGTGACCGTGAACACGGTGTCGCCTGGGTACATTGCTACCGACATGGTCAAGTCGATCCGCCAGGATGTGCTGGACAAGATCGTCGGCACCATTCCCGTCAAGCGCCTTGGCGCGCCCGAGGAAATTGCGTCGATCTGCGCCTGGCTGGCGTCCGATGAGTCGGGCTTCTCGACCGGCGCGGATTTCTCGCTGAACGGCGGCCTGCATATGGGGTGATGGGCTAGGGCCGCCTTTGGTATTCGGGTGGCTTTTTGTCTTGGGAGGTCCTCTTCGGAGGGCCTTTTTTGTTTTTGGTGGCGGAACTGGCAGGGCGGCCAATCCGGGCAGTCAACCGAAGTCCCCGCATGTTCTCCAAATAGACCTTGAGCTGCCCCATTCCCCGCAGCAATATTGCATTGCACTCCCTGCACCGCACCATGCCGACTGAACCGGGTAAAAACCTGCCCCCGCATTTCCCGCAATCCATTGCCCCGTGCGGGTTTTCCTTAACGGCCCCGGCTTTCAATAGTGCCTTGTTGGGCATAGAATCAGGGCAGCGGCTTGCCCGCACCAAAATAGATCATGCGTTGCAGGTCAACACGTTGTATCCCCCGCTGCCGGTTTCGATTTTGCGCACCGCACAGCATGCGGTGCAGCAGCATGCAACAGCGACGATAAAAGGATAGAGCACGATGGCTACCACCAAGAAAGGCGCAGAGCGACTGATCAAGAAGTATCCTAATCGCCGGCTCTACGATACGCAGACCAGCACCTACATCACGCTAGCCGACGTCAAGCAGCTCGTGATGGACACCGAGGATTTCAAGGTGATYGACGCCAAGTCAGGCGACGAGCTCACGCGCAGCATCCTGCTGCAGATCATCCTGGAAGAAGAGACCGGCGGCGTGCCGATGTTCTCCAGCTCCATGCTGTCGCAGATCATCCGCTACTACGGCCATGCCATGCAGGGCATGATGGGGACCTACCTGGAGAAGAACATCCAGGCCTTTATCGATATCCAGAACAAGCTGGCCGAAAACTCCAAGGGGCTATACTCCGGCGAGCCGTTCAGCCCCGACATGTGGTCCCAGTTCATGAACATGCAGGGCCCGATGATGCAGGGSATGATGAGCAACTACATCGAGCAGAGCAAGAACCTGTTCGTGCAGATGCAGGAACAGATGCAGAGCCAGGCCAAGAACATGTTCGGCACGTTCCCGTTCAACCAGCMGGACAAGAAGTAAGCCGTCGCCAGCCGCCCTGGCGAGGCGGCATGGTATTGCCTGGCAGGGCAACAGTTCTGTAACAGTTCTGTTGGGCGGGCCTGGCCCGGTTAGGGCCAGGAGTCGGGATCTCCCTCCATTGGCACAAGGCCGCTCGCTGCCGCCGACACTGCGTATTCCACCATTCGAATTCCATTTACCGCCCCCGCTTGCGCGCAAGACGGGTGACTGCGTTTGCCGAATCGATCTGACGTAGTCCCATTTTGGGACTATAATCAGTGCCATGCGAATTATTGCGAAACGACATCTGCTGATGTTCTGCGAGAAGCACCCGGGCGCAAAGCAGCCGCTGCTGGCGTGGCACGAGGAAGCCATCCGGGCGCGATGGTCGACACCGCAAGACATCAAGGACCGATACGCGTCGGCCAGCTTCGTAGGTAGCAATCGTGTGGTGTTTAACATCGGCGGTAACAACTACCGGTTGATCGTCGCAGTCGCATACCGCGTGGGCGTTGTGTACGTGAAGTTCATCGGGACACACGCCGAATATGACCGGGCCGATGCGGCAACCGTGGAACTGGAGTAACGCATGGACATTCGACCTCTGCACACTGACGATGACTATCAGGCGGCGCTGGCCGACGTGTCGGCGCTCGTCGATATCGATCCGGTACCCGGCACCCCGGAAGGGGATCGCCTGGAGATCATGGCAACCCTCATCGAGCGCTATGAAGCGGATCATTTCCCGCTGGAGCACCCGGACGCAATCGAGGCAATTCGTTTCAGGATGGAGCAGGGCGGTCTGACTGCACGCGATATGCAGCCGTATTTCGGAAATCTGAATCGGGTGTATGAGGTGCTGAACCGCAAGCGAGGCCTCAGCCTGGCCATGATCCGGCGCCTCAATCAGGAACTGAAAATCCCGGCGGAAGTCTTGATCGCCTGACTCCTGCCTTTCGCGTTAAGCAGGGCGTCCCGCCAGGCGAGCGCCACAAAGCCAGAATCCCGCGCAAGGCGGGACAGGACCGGGCAGGTGCGGACGCCGAACGTGCCACCTGCAAGCGCAACGCACTGTGAATCCAGTTGCGTCCCGGCGCGAAAATCCTGCCGAGATTTGCTGGTTGGGGCGATCGGTTAAAATCACGCATATCCGGGTGACGCGCGGCTTCATCGCGCTGGCTACCCTTCTCAAATGTGGCGATTCATATCGAGGACTCGCCTGCACAGTGCGAATCCCAATGCCTTCCGAAATCCAGGACATTCACCAGGTGCTTGCCGCCGAGGCCAGGCCCGTTCCGGCGGCCGGTTTCGTGTTTTCCGGTTTTCCGGCATATCGCCAGGACAAGCGCCACACTTCGGCGCCAGCTTTCGCATGAGCCGGCTGTTTCTGGCCCCCATGGAAGGGCTTGCGGACTACGTGTTGCGCGACGTGCTGACCGGCGCGGGCGGATACGACGGGTGTGTGTCCGAGTTCGTCAGGGTGACCGGCTCTCTGCTTCCCGAGCGCGTCTACGAGAGGGACACCCCCGAGATCCTCGACGGAGGCCATACTCCTAGTGGCACGCCGATGGTGATCCAGCTGCTTGGAAGCGATCCGGAATGGCTGGCGCTGAACGCGGCCCAAGCAGCGACGTTGTCGCCGCATGGACTCGACCTGAACTTCGGTTGCCCCGCCAAAGTCGTCAACAGGCACGGTGGCGGGRCCATGTTGCTGGCGGACCCTGAGCTGCTGAACCGGATCGTTTCGTGCGTTCGCGCCGCGGTGCCTGCCAGCATCGCCGTAACGGCAAAAATGCGGCTTGGCGTGTCCGATACCTCGCTGGCGATCGACTGCGCCACCGCGCTGGCGGAAGGCGGCGCGGCTTCCCTCGTCGTGCATGCCAGAACGCGCGACCATGGCTACCGGCCGCCGGCCCACTGGGAGTGGATCGCGCGTATCGATGCTGCCGTGGACGTGCCCGTTGTTGCCAACGGAGAAGTCTGGACGGTCGCCGACTGGGAACGCTGCCGGGCTGTCAGCGGCTGTGCCGACGTGATGATAGGGCGGGGCGCCGTATCCGATCCTTTCCTGGCCTTGCGGATACGCGGGCTGATGGAAAGGGTGGCATCCGGCGAGGAATGGCCGCTCGTGCTTCGTCACATTGCCGACTACCTGAAGAAGTTGCAGGCCCGTGTCGAATGCCGTCATGAGCACGGACGCGTCAAATTGTGGCTCAGCTATCTGAAGCGGACCTGGCCGCAAGCCGCCGAGCTGCATGCGGCCATCCGGCGCCTGCAAGATTCGTTCGAGATTCAAGACGTGATTGAGCGTGCCCTGGCGGACATGCCAGGGACTTCATCCGCGCGGATGTGACGCCGCTGCGCAGGGCAGGCTGGCCCATTGATGCGATGAGACTGGTTGCGACAGGTTTACCGCGGCATGTCGGGGATCAGGCGCCGAGAAACTTTGGCGAGCGGTTAAAATGCGCGATTGGCTTTGTACCGCCAGGCGGCCATGTCCCGCCTCGCCCGCCCCACATTTGGAAGTAACCGTGAAAAACCCTTCAGAATCAACGACTAATAAAGACCATATTCCAAATGTGGGATTCGTGAGCCTTGGCTGTCCAAAGGCGCTTGTGGATTCCGAGCAGATCATTACCCAGCTGCGCGCCGAAGGCTATGCCATCAGTGGCACCTATGACGGCGCCGACCTGGTGGTCGTCAACACCTGCGGCTTTATCGACGAGGCGGTGCAGGAAAGCCTGGACGCGATCGGCGAGGCGCTGGCCGAGAACGGTAAGGTTATCGTTACCGGCTGCCTGGGCGCCAAGAAGAACGCGGCGGGCGAGGACATCATCACCTCCGTCCACCCGAAGGTGCTGGCCGTGACCGGCCCGCATGCGCTGGGCGAGGTGATGCAGGCGGTGCACACGCATCTGCCCAAGCCCCATGACCCGTTCCTCGACCTGGTGCCGGCCGCCGGGATCAAGCTCACGCCCAAGCACTACGCTTACCTGAAAATTTCCGAGGGCTGCAACCATCGCTGCTCTTTCTGCATCATCCCTTCGATGCGCGGCGACCTGGTCTCGCGTCCGGTGGCGGAAGTCATGCTGGAAGCCGAGAACCTGTTCAAGTCCGGCGTCAAGGAACTGCTGGTGATCTCGCAGGACACCAGCGCGTACGGTGTGGATGTGAAGTACCGCACCGGCTTCTGGGACGGCCGCCCGCTCAAGACGCGCATGACCGAACTGGTCGCGGCGCTGGGCGAACTCGCCGCCAGGTACGGCGCCTGGGTCCGTCTGCATTACGTGTACCCGTACCCGCACGTCGACGAGATCATTCCGCTGATGTCGCAAGGCCATGTGCTGCCTTACCTGGATGTGCCGTTGCAGCACGCCCACCCGGACGTGCTCAAGCGCATGAAGCGCCCGGCCAATGCCGAGAAGACCATGGACCGCATCCGGGCCTGGCGCGAGATCTGCCCCGAACTGACCATCCGCAGCACCTTTATCGCGGGCTTCCCCGGCGAGACGGAGGAAGAGTTCCAGACGCTGCTGGACTTTATCGCCGAGGCCGAACTGGACCGCGTGGGCTGCTTTGCCTATTCGCCCGTAGAGGGTGCCACCGCCAACGATCTGCCAGGCGCCTTGCCTGACGAGGTCCGCGAAGAGCGCCGCGCGCGCTTCATGGAAGTGGCGGAGGAAGTGTCCGCCCGGCGGCTGCAGCGCAAGGTCGGGCAGACCCTGCGCGTGCTGGTCGACGAGGTCAACCAGGATGGCGGTATCGGCCGTTCCTCGGCTGACGCGCCGGAAATCGACGGCCTGGTTTATATCGACCCGCCGGCGCAAGGCTCGCCGCGCTACAAGGTCGGGGAATTCGTCTCGGTGAAGATCACCGGCGCCGATGGCCACGACCTCTGGGGCGAGGTCTGAGCCAGGCAAGGTCCGTGCGCTGCGATAGGTAAAAGTACGCTCGTTCGTTTTTTGCGGCGCGCCGTTATACTGTGCGCTGCAACATCAGCCCTGGAGACACAAAATGACACGTGAAGTGGTGGTGGTGAGCGGCGTCCGGACCGCAATCGGTACCTTTGGCGGCAGCCTGAAGGATCTTTCCCCGACCCAGATGGGCGCCATGGTCGTGCGCGAGGCGCTGGCCCGCGCGCAGGTCAGCGGCGATGAAGTTGGCCACGTGGTGTTCGGCAACGTCATCCAGACCGAGCCCAGGGACATGTACCTGGGTCGCGTGGCGGCAGTGGAGGGCGGCGTCACGATCGACGCGCCGGCACTGACCGTCAACCGCCTGTGCGGCTCGGGCCTGCAGGCCATTGTCAGCGCGGCGCAGACCATTTTGCTGGGCGATGCCGATGTGGCCATCGGCGGCGGGGCGGAGAGCATGAGCCGTGCTCCCTACCTGGCGCAATCGGCCCGCTGGGGGGCGCGCATGGGCGACGCCAAGATGCTCGACATGATGCTGGGCGCGCTCCACGATCCCTTCCACGGGATCCACATGGGCGTCACCGCCGAGAACGTGGCCAAGGAATACGACATCAGCCGCGGCCAGCAGGACGAGGCCGCGCTGGAGTCCCATCGCCGCGCCTCGGCAGCCATCCGTGCCGGCCACTTCAAGGACCAGATCCTGCCGGTCACGCTGAAGGGCCGCAAGGGCGACGTCACCTTCGACACCGACGAGCACGTGCGCCACGACGCGGTCCTGGAAGACATGACCAAGCTCAAGCCGGTCTTCGTGAAGGAAAACGGCACGGTCACCGCAGGCAACGCCTCGGGCCTGAACGACGCCGCTGCCGCCGTGGTGCTGATGGAGCGTGCCGAGGCCGAGAAGCGCGGCCTCAAGCCGCTGGCCCGCCTGGTTTCCTACGCCCACGCCGGCGTCGATCCCAAGACCATGGGCATTGGCCCCGTGCCGGCCACGAAGAAGGCGCTGGAGCGTGCCGGCCTGACCGTGGCGGACCTCGACGTGATCGAAGCCAACGAAGCCTTTGCCGCGCAAGCCTGCGCCGTCACCAAGGCGCTCGGGCTGGATCCGGCCAAGGTCAATCCGAACGGTTCGGGCATCTCACTGGGCCACCCGATCGGCGCCACCGGCGCGCTGATCACCGTCAAGGCGCTGTACGAGCTGCAGCGGGTGCAAGGCCGCTATGCACTGGTCACCATGTGCATCGGCGGCGGCCAGGGTATTGCGGCCATCTTCGAACGCATCTGATCCGAGGCTGACTTGCGGCGCGTAGCGACTCTATCCCTCTCCGTTTCCCTGTCACTGGCAACCGGACTGGCAGCGGCAACGCTGGCTGGCGCCGCGCTGGCCGCCGGCGGCACCGAGCTGTCCACGGGCACGCCCGGCGCCGGTACCGCCGGCAATAGTGCGGGCAGCCCAGAGGGCTTCGGCATCAACCAGGCGATCCGCGAGGGTGAGTCGAAACGCGGCACCCAGCTTTCCACCGGCGCGGCGCCCAAGGCGCTGGCGCCGCGTCCCGAATACGCGTCATTACCGGTCTACGTGGGCACGCTCGGCGACCAGCCGGTGCGCCTGCGGCTCGGGCCCAAGCCCGACGAGCGCGACAGCGTGCATGGCGAGTACAGCGTCGGCCGCGCCGGCGGCGTGCGCGTGCTGGCCGGCGAATATGAAAACGGCGCCTTCCTGATGGAAGAGTCCAATGACGGTACGCACGTCACTGGCAATTGGGAAGGCACCATCGACGGCGCCGGCGTGGTTCATGGCAACTGGACCGACCCCGTCAACCCGGCCATCGTGCTGCCCTTCATGATCCGGCCTTTGGGCGTGCTAGTGATCCCGCCCTTCGACATGACCCCCAACAGCGGCATCACCTACGCGCCGCCGCCGCCGAAATCGTCGATTTCCGGCCGCTGAGGGAGCGGGGCGGATAGCGCCGGGTAAGGCGCACGCAAGCCAACACGCCCCCGATTGCTGGTAAGCTCGAACGTTCATCGAGTCATTGCCAGACAAGGAATCGCCGTGTCCGACCGCCAGCCTCCCGAGAAGTCCGCTGCCCAACCCGCCTACCTGCAGACCGTGGCCGTCCAGCCCGAGCTGGATATCGCACCCGGCTTCGCTTCATTTTCCCCTCCCACGCATCGCGGCTCCACCGTGGTCTTCCGCAGCCTGGCGGAGTTGCGCGCACACGGCGACGGCGCCACGACCTACTGGCGCTACGGCCTGCATGCCACGCCCACCAGCGAAGCGCTGTGCCAGCATCTGGCGCTGATCGAGGGCGCGCGCAAGACGCTGCTGCTGCCATCCGGCCTCGCCGCTATCTCGCAGGTGTACTTCGCGCTGGTCAAGTCGGGCGATGACGTGCTGGTCCCGGACAACGTCTACGGCCCTAACCGCGACCACGGCGAATGGCTGGCGCGGGACTTCGGCGTGTCGGTCCGCTATTACGATCCGATGATCGGCGCCGGGATTGCCGGCCTGATCCGCCCCAATACCCGCCTGATCTGGATGGAGTCGCCGGGGTCGGTGACGATGGAAGTGCCCGACACCGAGGCCATCGTGGCCGCGGCGAAGGCGCGTGGCGTGCTCACCGCGATCGACAACACCTGGTCGGCGGGCGTCTATTTCCGGCCCTTCGACAAGGGCATCGACATCTCGGTGCAAGCGCTGACCAAATACCAGTCGGGCGGCGGCGACGTGCTGATGGGCGCCGTGCTGACCCGCGACGAAAAGCTCCACGACCGCCTCAGGCGTGCCCGCATGCTGATGGGCTGGGGCGTGTCGGCGGACGATTGCTACCTGGTGCTGCGCTCGCTGCCGAGCATGCCGGTCAGGCTGGCGGCACACGACCGCGCCGCGCGCGAAGTGGCTGAATGGCTCTGCCAGCGCCCGGAGGTGGTCAAGGTCCTGCACCCGGCCTTGCCGGACTGTCCGGGGCATGACTTCTGGCGGCGCGATTTCAGCGGCGCCACCGGCTTGTTCTCGGTCGTGCTGCATGCGCGCTATACGCGGGCCCAGGTCGATGCCTTTGTCGAGGCGCTGCGGCTGTTCGCGATCGGCTGGTCGTGGGGCGGAGCGCACAGCCTCGCGGTGCCGTATCACGTCCAGACCATGCGTCCCCAGGGCAGCTGGCCGCCAGCGGGCTGGCAAAACGCCGGCGAACTGGTACGCCTCTACATCGGGCTGGAGGATACCCGCGACCTGATCGCCGACTTGCGCGGCGCGATGGAGTCGCAACTGGTGGCATGACATGGAACGGGCTGCGCCGGACATGATCCGGGGCGGCCCATCACTTGGTCACTTGGTCATTTAATGCGGAAACAGTTGCAGCAAGCCGTCCAGCCCGACGTGGTTGAACGCAACGCTTGCCTGCGCGCGCACCACCGGCTTGGCCCGGAAGGCCACCGACAGGCCGGCCACGGCCATCATCTTGAGATCGTTGGAGCCATCGCCCATGACGATGGCCTGGGACGGCTCCACGCCGATCTGCGCGCACATTTCCTGCACCGTGCGGGCCTTGACGTCGGCATTGACRATCTCGCCCAGCACCTGGCCGGTGAGCTTGCCGTCAATGATCTCCAGCGTATTCGCGCGGGTGACATCGAGTTTCAGCCGAGGCTTGAGCTTCTCGGTGAAATGCACGAAGCCGCCTGAAACCAGCAGGGTGCGCATGCCCAGGGCCTGCACGGTCCGCAGCATGTCTTCCGCGCCGGGCGACAGGCGCAGGCGCTCTTCATACACGCGGTCCAGCACGCTGGCGTCCAAGCCCTTTAGCAGGGCCACGCGGCGGCGCAGGCTTTCGTTGAAGTCGGTGATCTCGCCGCGCATGGCGGCTTCGGTGATGGCCGAGACCTCGGCCTTGAGGCCGCAGAAATCGGCGATCTCGTCGATGCACTCGATGGTGATCAGCGTGGAGTCCATATCCATCGCCACCAGCTTGAAATCCGAGAGCTTGCGGCCGGCGGGCACGATGGCCCAGTCGATGGCACGGGGGGCACAGCAGGCGTCGAGCGCTTCACGCAGGGCGGGCGTCAGTGGTGCGCTGTCGCTGGCCGTTGCCACGGTTTCGTCACGCAGTGCGAGGGAAGGCGCGTGGGCAAGCGTGCGGATGGCATCGATGTCGGCGGAAGCGAGCGGGGCGAGGCTTTGCAGGATCAGGGGCATGGCGGGGGCGCCGCGCGGCGAGGGCGTGGCGGCGGGTGCGTTGAATGCGGAGACCGTGCCGCGCTAGGCGGCGAAGGACAGTATTGTAACTGCCCCTGTGCCTGCCTCATAACGGGCAGCGAATTCGAGGTCGGCAGGTCCGTTGGCCGCACGCAATCGGGCAGCCGGCCGCTGTTTGCAGTGAGCCGTGGCTAAAGTTGCGGGCGTGACGAATGTTGTGATCCCTGCCGGGGCGAGGACGACAAGTGACCGACCGCTGTATGGCGTGTCCCTCTTCAATCTGACTCAGCCCACAAGGCATTGTTTAACTGGACCGATATGCGAACCATCAATCACCATGAGGCGAAGAGGCAACTTTCGCGGCTCCTCGAGAAGGCAGCGAGGGGGCGTTCGTGATTGCCAAGGCCGGCAAGTCACTCGTGAAGGTGATTCCGCTAAACGTGCCAGAGGCCGGCCAGGTGAAACGGCTGGGTTTCATGGTCGGCCAGATCACCGTGCCGGACGATTTTGACCGGATGGGAACTACCGAAATCGAACGGCTTTTCGGCGGCGACGCATGAAGCTGCTACTGCACACGCATCTATTACTGTGGGCGGCAGGCGTCCCGGAGTGCTAGCGGGAGCCAACTTGCAGCCGGCTCCCCCCGCATGCTTACGCCGTCGGCGTGCCGGCCCCGTTGATGTCACCGCCCTCACACCGCGCGGCCAGTTCGCTCAACACCAGCGACAAGGTTGGAAGACCGGACAAAGGAACCGGCAGGGCCGAAGCCCTCCTCGCCAAGCAGTGTGACCAACATGGGTCGAGAGGCGGTTGAATGTCATAGCTGCTTTATATGACCGCTTCCGTTGGAGCCGTTGGCCAATCCGGCACTCGATGCCTCCTTTCCGTCAGGTCTCGGTAGTATGGCCAAACTCGATCTCTCGGCAGTGCCGCCTAGAATTCAGCAACAGCAGTGGGCGGTGGAATTGCCGCGGGAAAGGGTCGCGCCATAACGTATGTAGTGGCCTGCCCAGTGTGACACCCTAAAGTCTGTCTTTCTTGCTTCCGATATACCGATGGCAGATAAACCAACGGTATTTTTGGAAGACATGGCGACTGTCTACGAACTCAAAGGTGGAGACCACATCTACGTCCGGCGTCTCGGATACTCGCACCACGGCCTGTATCTTGGCGATGGTCAGGTAATCCAGTATTCCGGGCACTCGTCTGATGATCTGATGGGCAAGATCGAAGTCGTTCCCATGCATGATTTTGTCGGCGATACAGGAGGTGAGGTCAAAGTCCGGCTATATGAAAAGCGTCGCTTTGGGCGAACTGCCAGCATTGCCCGCGCGCTGGGTCGGCTGGGTGAGAAGCTCTATAACGTCATTCTCAACAACTGCGAGCACTTTGTTACGTGGTGTATCACGGGATGGCACTCAAGCCGTCAGGTCAACAGGGCGGCGAAGTTTGTCTACGATGTTTATCGCTTGTCGCGCGTCACATTGAACACGCTGCTCACGCATTCATGGGCACTCAGCGATCTGCTCGATCCACGTTCGTTGATGTATCGACTTGCCAAGCGCGTGGCAGCGGCGATGGCCAAGAGGGCGACCAAGGCCATCGCCTCGCCGAATGCAAGGATGGCCGCCCGGATATTGACCGAAGGTATCAATGCATCGATGAAGATTGCCGGCGCCACGATCATGCCGGTGGGATTCGCCATTGTCATTGCCGCCCACACGGCTCTGGAGTTATTATCGGCCGCGACCGGCATTCCTGTTCAGAGCCTGCCGCGCGCCATTATCGGGGTAGTCCGGGCGGTAGTGACGAAGATCTGTGCAACAGCGAAGGGCGTCTTTCGCAAGGCCGTCGACATGGTCAGAAGCATTGGCCAGCGGATATGGGATGGAGTCGGAAAGCGGATCGGGGGAATCTTCCGCTGGGCGCAGGACGTGTTGTGGTGGTGAAGATGTGCGTCGTCACGAGGGTCAGGTTGGCTTCACGGTGCTGCCCCGACGCTGTGTGGCGGAGCGTACGTTCGGCTGAATGATTCGCTGGCATCGCCAGGTCAGTGACTACGAGCAGCCTCTATGAAAATAACAGATGGAAGAAGCGGATGACAGCACTCTCTTCGACGACCGCGCCGGTAAGCAGCGGTCAATCGTACGCACTGAAACACAAGACGGTAGGCGACATACGCGGGCATTTCTTCGTGCCGAGCTATCAGCGTGGTTACCGGTGGGATCCATCGGACGTCATGCGCCTGCTCGACGACATCTGGGACAGCGGGGGCAAGGGCTACAGCTTGCAGCCGATCGTCGTGAAGTTGCACCGCAATGCGGAACAGCCCGAGAAGAAGGAGTGGGAGCTGATTGACGGCCAGCAGCGGCTGACCACGCTTTACCTAATCTTCCGATACATGGAGAAGGATGCGAAGCAGGGTTTCGGCGCGCCTTACTCGATTTTCTATCAAACTCGCGCAGGTAGCCAGGAATACCTAAATACGCTCGACGAAGCGATCCACGGTACGAACATCGACTACTTTCACCTCTACCAGGCGTACCAGGCTATCGACACATGGTTCAAACGCCGTGGCGACATCTATGCGCGCAACCATGCGGCGGGAAAGATTCATTGCTACCTGTTCGAATCAGTGCGCGTGATCTGGTATGAGGCGCCATTCGACGTTAAGGCCATTCCTCTTTTCACCCGGCTCAATGTAGGTCGTATCCCRCTAACCGATGCAGAACTCGTCAAAGCCGCGCTTCTCTCCAAGGCACGCAGCGTGTCGCCCGATCGCGCACACGAAATCGCGGCGCAGTGGGACGGCATCGAGCGCGATCTGCATCGCCCGGACATCTGGTCGTTCATTGCCGGCCTGCAATCTGGCGCGGACGACGAACGATACCCCACGCGCATCAGCCTGCTGCTCGACACGCTGGCTGACCAGCAGCCTCGCGACAACGACGCAGGTCAGCGTCATCACACCTTCGACGCGTTGCAGGGACTCATCGAGAAAGACTTCTCGGGCTTCTGGAAAAAAGTTATCGCGCTGCATGCGCAGATTCTCGGTTGGCACGACGTCCCGGGCGCGTACAACCGGATTGGCTACCTCGTTGCCACGGGCGCGAAAATCGGTGATGTCGTCACCGCAGCAAAAGGCAAACGCAAGAGTGAATTCGAGCAATACCTGACGCTCAGTATCAGGGCCCGCCTGGGCGTGGGGGATGACGATCTCGACGATCTCGACTATGAAGAGAAAAAGCGCGGCTATCCGAAACTTCTCGATCTGCTGCTTCTCATGAATGTCGAAACGTGCAGCCGGGCCGGGCTGCGCTTTCCGTTCGTCCAACACGTTGGGCAGAGCTGGTCACTCGAACATATTCACGCGCAGAATGCGGATGCACTCAACAAGGCGGAGCAGTGGCGGACATGGCTCAGCACGCACGAACGCGCGATCGAGGCACTCGGCACGCACAACGAAAGTCGCACACGATTGAATGCGGACATTCAGGCCGCCATCAACGAAATAGATAGCGGCAGGTCTGGCGGGTTCACCGGCGAACGGTTCAACGCGTTGAGCATGCGGATACTGCAACTGCTGAACACCGACACACTGGCGGATCATTCCATTCGCAACCTCGCACTGCTGTCGAGCAGCGACAACAGCCGCCTGAACAGTTCGGTTTTCGAAGTGAAGCGCCAGATGATCCTGGAGCTGGATCGCGCGGGGAAATACGTGCCGCCGTGCACGCGGAACGTGTTCCTGAAGTACTACGCGGCCGCCGATGCGCAGCAACCGCATTTCTGGAGTGAACAGGACAAGACGAGTTATCTCGACGCGATTCGCGACCTGCTCAAACCGTACCTTAGCTAATTTCCGCGGAATTACTTTCTTCTCCATGAATGCTCCTCTATCTCAGTCTTCGGTGCCTTCGGTGTCTTCGGTGCCTCCGTCGCTCGTCAGCTTCGCCACGCTCTTTGGACGGGAAATCTGCAACCTCGTGATAGCCGAGGTCGAGATTCCGCTCATTCAGCGCGATTACGCACAAGGCCGGAAAACACAAGCTGTCAAGCGGATTCGTGAACAGTTTGTCGTTACGCTATGCGACGCGTTGATGCCCGAAGGCGATCCCGTGGACCTCGATTTCGTATTCGGTGACGTGGAAGAGTCTGGCAAGTTCGCGCCTCTCGACGGCCAGCAACGATTGACCACGCTGTTCCTTCTGCAGTGTTATCTTGCCTGGCGAACGGGCGTGGACATCACCCAGCAGCCCTGGTCCCGCTTCAGCTATGCGACGCGACCCGGCGCGCGCGACTTCTGCTCATTCCTCGCGAGCTGCCGTCCGGAATTCGACGGACGCCTGTCCGCATGGATCACGGACCAGCCTGGCTATCTGCCGACGTGGCGACACGATCCGACCATTCAGTCCATGCTGACCGTGCTGGATACGCTCGACGCCACCTTCGCGAAGGCAGGCTTCTCCGACTTTCGTACCGCATGGGAGAATCTCACCAACACGCTGAACCCGGCAATCCGCTTCCACGTGCTGCCAGTAAAGGCAAACGGCCTGACCGACAGCCTGTACATCAAGATGAATTCGCGTGGCAAACCGCTCACCGACTTCGAGAACTTCAAGGCGCATTTCGAAGCACTGTTAAGGAAGGCAGAGGATCCGAAAATAGCCGATGATTTCACCAAGAAGGTCGATACCGTATGGTCCGACATTCTCTGGCCGTATCGCGACACCGGCAATCTCATCGATAACGAGTTCCTGAGCTATTTCCGCTTTATTACCGAAGTCAACGCGTGGCGAGCCAACATCGAATTCAACTCGCGGACGCGAGACGATGATCTGGCAGAGCGGGTCTATGGCGCGCAGGCTTCTCGCGCTAGCGAGAGTGTCGAGTTTCTCTTCCACGCTTTCGACACATGGAAAGACCTGGACATCCGGACGGAGTTCGCCAGGTACTTTCGTGCCAGTACCACGACTTCGAATAACGGCGACGGCGCACTACTCCTGTTCAATCCGATCGATAAAGAAGGTGTCGACTTATTCGGCGCCTGCTGCCGGCACTACGGCAACAACGGATGGACCCTGGCTCATACGCTGCTCTTCTACGGTGTACTGGTGCATCGCAGGGAAGCGGAAAGCGGGCAACCCAACCGACTCCGTCTGATCCGGAATCTGATTGAAGCGTCGAAGGACGAGATCCGCACCGGCGAGCGCAACAGCATGCCGCGTTTGCTGGAAGAGATCGTCGGGATTGTCCATAATGGAGACCTTGCGAAAGTTGTCACGTTCAACCAGGCTCAGGTCAGGAACGAGATCGCGAAGGCCGATATGCTACGCGCCGCGCCGGAACTGGAAGCAGATCTTTACAATCTGGAGGACCACGATCTGTTGCGCGGCGGCCTCACCGTTTTCGATCTCGACACCGCTCATTTCAGCGCGCGTGCCCAGGCGTTTATCTCGACATTCGATAAGGCCGCTCAAGGGCAAAGCTGGAAGGACGTCACCGCCGCACTGCTCGCGAAAGGCGATTATTCGCGTAAAGAGCTGCGTGGGTCGAACCATACTCTGGCGGATTTCGGCGCACCCCGAAACGACGAGCCCTGGCGTGAACTCTTCCGCGGCAAAAAAGGCGAAAGCACTCACCCGGCCCTGAACCCCTTGGTGGCGTTTCTGGATGACATTATCGGGAATCAGCTCACGCCGGCAGCGATTCGCCAATCCTACCTCGACGCGAGCGGTACTGCCAAAGACTGGCGATACTATTTCGTCAAATACGAGGCAATGCGTGACGGCGCGTCGGGCCGCTACACGCTCAGCCCCAAGGGCGGGTATCAGGCCTGCATGCTGAACAAAGCGCGAATGAGCAGCAACTATCGCGACCCCTACCTGCTTGCGATCGTTGTCAAGAGCGGCCTGGCGAGAAACCGGATCGCCAACGCGGGTTGGCCGAACAGTTTCTCTGGATTCGAAACGGCGCGACGAGCCCTTGTTCTCGTCAATAGCGGCTTGGAGATCCGCAGTGTTGCCGAGGGATGGGAAGTCGCGGGCGTGCCCAGCGCCGCGGTGCATCGCGAAGCCTGGGACAGCACCTGCAAGTCGCTCGGCATGGATACGAGTACCGCTACGCGACTCTACGCGATACCGCAAACCGGTGGCGTCGACAATGAAGATCGAGTCGAGAAAGGCGCCCAACTTTTGCACCACATGGCAGAGTGCGACCTCTGATGTGCCGCTGACAGACCGGGCGTCTCCGGTCTGTCTCAAGCGATTACCTCTGATCGGCGCTGCCGTATGTGGCATTGTGGCATCGATGCTGGGCCCTTGAGCTGGACTCTGTGCTCCGGCCGGATGCCGGCGCGGCTCTTCACAGATATTCGTTTTCGTCTTTCCTATCCTGTACTCGGCTTTCTGTATTGAACGGCCGCAGCCGGAAGCAGTCATCGCCCATAACAGCCTTCCAAACAGACGAGATCACCCCGACCATCGCCCGCCCGGCAATCCCCCTATCGCTGCACCATAGTCATATAGTCGACCGTCAAACCAGCCAACGCCCTGACCCCATTCACCAACGCCGCCTCGTCCACATAAAACTCCGGCGAATGATTCGCGGGTGCCTTGTTCACATCCGTCCCCTTGGGCGTCACCCCCAGGTTAAAGAACAACCCCGGCACCTTCTCCTGATAGAACGAGAAGTCCTCGGAAGCCGTCAGCTTCGGGCTAATCATCCAGTTCCCGTCCCCCGCCACACGCTTGAGCGTGGGCGCCATCTTCTCGGTCAGCGTCGGCTGGTTGACGGTGGCGTTGTAGAGTTCCAGCACCTTGAAATTCGCCTCGGCGCCGGCGCTGGCGGCGATGGCTTCGGTGGTGCGTTTCATGCGGGCGTGGATGTCCTTCCTCATGCCTTCGTGGTAGGTGCGGATGGTGCCCTTCATCTCGACCATTTCAGGCACGATGTTCATGCGGTTGCCGCCATGGATGGTGCCCACGGTGATGACGGACGGTTCCAGCATGGCGTCGACCTGGCGGCTCTGGATGGTCTGCAGGCCGAGCACGATCTGGGAGGCCACCACGATGGGGTCGATGCCACCCCAGGGCAGTGCACCGTGGGTCTGGCGGCCTTTGACGTCGATGCGGAACTGGTCGGCGGCGGCCATGGCGGGGCCGCTGCGCCAGCCGAGCTTGCCAGACTCGATGCCGCTGCTCACGTGCAGGCCGAAGATGGCATCCACCTTGGGATTGTCCAGCACGCCTTCCGCCACCATCTGCTTGGCGCCCCACATATTGCTGCCGTCAGGCTCGAAATCCGCCGGGCTTTCCTCGGCCGGCTGGAAGATGAACTTGACCGTGCCGGGCAACTGGTCCTTCATGCCGGCCAGCACCTCTGCCGTTGCCATCAGGATCGCGACGTGCGTGTCATGCCCGCAGGCGTGCATCACGTCCACCTCCTTGCCCAGGAACAGGCCCTTGGCCTTGGAGGCGAAGGGCACGTCCACGCGTTCCTTGACCGGCAGCGCATCCATGTCCGCGCGCAGCGCCACCACCGGACCCGGCTTGCCGCCCTTGAGCACGCCTACCACGCCGGTCTTGGCTACGCCCGTCTTCACCTCCATGCCGAGCTTGCGCAGGTGGTCCGCCACCAGCCTGGAGGTGCGGACCTCGTAGTTGCCAAGCTCCGGGTGCTGGTGGAWRTCGCGSCGCCAGKCGATCAGTTGCGCCTCGACCGCCTTGGCGCGGGTGTCGATCTGCGCCTGCAGGCTTTCGCCGCTGGCGCCTTGGGCTTGTGCGGCGGGGACGAGACAGAGCAGGCCGGCGGCCAGCGAGAGTGCGGACAGGCCAGCACGCAGTGTGGAGCGCGTGGACGTTTGGGAACGATGGGCTTGTTGCACAGCCATGAAGTGGTCTCCTTGATTTTGCTGTCGACCCTGAAAAACGGGGCCTGGCCCGGCCCCGCAACCGTATGCGTACCGCGCCTCAGCGGATGCCCAGGCGCGCGCGCGTCTGGCCCAGCGCCACCAGGCTCACCACAGCGCAGGCCATCAGGTAGAAGCTCGGCGCCAGCTTGCTGCCGGTGGCGCCGATCAGCCAGGTCAGGATGAAGGGCGCAAAGCCGCCGAACAGTGTCACCGCGATGTTGTAGGACAGAGAGAGGCCGGTCGTGCGCGTCTTGACAGGGAAGATCTCCGACGCCAGCGCGGGCAGCGCGCCGAAGTACAGCGTCATCATCAGCCCCAGCGCCACCTGCACCGCCAGCATCATGCCGAAGCCAGGATAGTGGCTGAGCAGCCAGAACAGCGGCCAGATCGACACCAGCAGGAGGACCGCGGCGATGCGCATGGGCGCGATGCGGCCGTAGCGATCCGACCAGTGCCCGACCAGCGGCGAGAACAGCATCTGCACCATGCCCGTGGCCAGGGTGGCAGCGAATGCGGTCGAGGGTGGCAGGCCCAGCTGCTTGACGGCATAGGTCGGCATGTACAGCACGAGATAAGTCGACACCGTGGCGACAATCACCACGCCCATCGCCAGCAGCAGGCGTTCCTTCTGGTGGCCAAGCGTGTCGCGCAGCGGCGTGTCGGTGGTTTCGGCATGGAGGAATTCGGGTGTTTCGTCGACATGGCGGCGGATGTAGTAAGCCACCGGGCCGATCAGCAGGCCGAACAGGAAGGGCACGCGCCAGCCCCAGGATTGCATCTGCTCGGGCGCGAGCGTGGTGGTGAGCACGGCGCCGAAGCCCGCCGCGAGCAGGGTGGTCAGGCCCTGGCTGGCGACCTGGAAGCTCGAGTAAAAGCCGCGCCGGTCGGGGGCATGCTCTGCCAGGAAAGCCGTCGCGCTGCCGAACTCGCCGCCTGCGGAGAAGCCCTGGATCATGCGCGCCAGCACGATGCCGACAGGTGCCAGCACGCCGATCGAGGCATAGGTGGGTAGCAGCGCGATGATCAGCGTACCCACCATCATCAGCAGGATCGACAGCGTCAGCGCGGCGCGGCGGCCTTTGCGGTCGGCATAGACGCCGATCACGATGGCCCCCAGCGGCCGCATGAAGAACGACACGCCGAACGTGCCCAGCGTCAGCAACAGCGAGGTGGTTTCGTCGTGGTTGGGAAAGAACAGCGCGGAGATGGTGACGGYGAAGAAGCCGTAGACGACCAGGTCGAACCACTCCAGGGCATTGCCGATGGAGGCCGATATCACCGCGCGCCAGGGATGGCGCGAAACGGGCGCTGCCGCCTGCGCCGCGCCGGTGTTGCCGGTACCGCTTGCCGATACTGCTGTCATGGTGTCTCCCTGTTATTTTTGGACATGACGCAACAACCGGCCCGCCGCGGAGGCGGGCCGTCCACAACGCAAAAAACGGCTTAGTTCACCCGCAGGCTGTCGACCACCTTGTGCAGGAACGACTCGCAGGCGGCGAGTTGTTCCAGTTCGACGAACTCGTCGGGCTTGTGCGCCTGCTGGATATCGCCGGGGCCGCATACCACGGCCGGGATGCCGGCGCGCTGGAACAGGCCGGCCTCGGTGCCATAGGCGACCTTGTTGACGTCACGGTCGGCGGTGAGCGCGCGCACCAGTTGCGTGATGGCTTCCTGCTCGGCCACGTCGAGCGACGGCGCGGCGGCGATCTTGCTGATGGTGAGGCCGGCGTCGCCGTGCTCGGCGCGCATCCTGGGCAGCAGCACCTCGTTGGCGTAGCCCTGGATGCGGGCGAAGATGGCTTCGGGATCGACCCCCGGCAGGTTGCGGAACTCGAACACGAACTCGCACAGCGCCGGGATGGTATTGAGCGCGATACCGCCCTGGATGGTGCCGGTCTGGGCGGTGGTGAAGGGCACGTCGAAGTCGCGGTCGTAGGGGCCGTTGGCCTTGAACTCGTCGGCGATGTCGCGGATGAAGCAGATCAGGCGCGCGGCGTACTCGATGGCATTGACGCCCTTGGGCGTGAGCGACGAATGCGCGGCCTGGCCCTTGACGCAGCAGCGGTAGGCATTGATGCCCTTGTGCGCCACGATCACGCGCATGCTGGTGGGCTCTCCCACGATGCAGCCGGCCGGGCGCACGCCGCGATCGCGCAGTTCGGCCAGCAGGTAGGGCGCGCCCATGCAGCCGATCTCTTCGTCGAAGGACAGCGCGTAGTGCACCGGCTCGCGCAACTTGGCCTGCAGGATGGTGGGCAGCAGCGCCAGGCTGGTGCCGATGAAGCCTTTCATGTCGCAGGTGCCGCGACCGTACAGGCGGCCGTCGCGGATCACCGGCTTGAACGGATCGGTGGTCCAGTTCTGGCCGTCCACCGGTACCACGTCGGTGTGGCCCGACAGCACGATGCCGCCATCGGTGCTGCCGTCTGCGGCGGGCACGGTGACGAACAGGTTGGCCTTGTCGCCCTGCGGGTTGTAGGTCAGGTGGGGGCGCAGACCCTTGGCCAGGAAATGATCGCGCACCGCTTCGATCAGGCCGAGGTTGGAATGGCGGCTGGTGGTGTCGTAGCTGACCAGGCGCTGGGTCCAGTCGAGCGCGCTGCCACGGTTGGCGGCATCGGCAGGCTTGCTGAGGGTATCGGCTTGCATGGCTTGGGGCCTTTGGCTTTGGGTAACGTGTTAACGTGTTAAGTGAACGATGCTACACCGAGGCGGGCTGAAGGTCCATGCACGGTGCACCATCGCCGCCCGCTCCCGCTCCCGCACCCGCGGCAATGCGCCGGAAGCGGGTAGCAGGGTGGCGGGGTAGCGCGGAGCAATGATCAGGCCAGTTGGCGCAACGTATGCTTGATCGTTTGCGCGCGCACTGCAATATCGGGCATCTTGGCCTCGATGCGCAGCTTGTCCTGGCCGGCGAGCTTGATGTGCCGGTTCTTCTGCACCAGGTCGATGATCTTCATCGCATCGATCGGCGGGTTGGGCAGGAACTGCATGCTGATCGCCGCATCGCTGGCGTCGATCTTGCGCACGCCCAGCGGCACGGCGGCAATGCGCAGCCGGTGGGTTTCGATCAGCGCCTGCGCCTGCGGCGGCAGCCGGCCGAAGCGGTCGATCAGCTCCTCCTGGATATCGTCCACGCGCTCGGCCGCTTCGCAGTTGGCCAGGCGCTTGTACAGCGACAGGCGTTCGTGCACGTCGGTGCAATAGTCGCTGGGCAGCAGGGCCGGGGTGCCGAGGTTGATTTCGGTGGTGGCCGCCAGCGGCGCCATCAGGTCGGGCTCCTTGCCGGCCTTGAGCGCCTTGACGGCGGCATTGAGCATGTCGGTGTAGAGCTGGAAGCCGATCTCGTGGATCTCGCCGGATTGCTTGTCGCCCAGCACTTCGCCCGCGCCGCGGATCTCCAGGTCGTGCATGGCCAGGTAGAAGCCCGAGCCCAGTTCTTCCATCTGCTGGATGGCTTCGAGACGGCGCTGCGCCAGCTTGCTCAGGCCGTCCACATCGTGCACCAGCATGTAGGCGTAGGCCTGGTGGTGCGAGCGCCCGACGCGGCCGCGCAACTGGTGCAGCTGCGCCAGGCCGAACTTGTCGGAGCGGTGGATCAGGATGGTGTTGGCGGTCGGCACGTCGATGCCGGTCTCGATGATGGTGGTGCACAGCAGGATGTTGTCGCGGCGCGCGACGAAGTCCCGCATCACGCGCTCCAGCTCGCGCTCGTGCATCTGCCCGTGCGCCACCGCGATGCGGGCTTCCGGTACCAGTTCGGCGAGCTTGGCGCGCTTGTTCTCGATGGTGTCGACTTCGTTGTGCAGGAAGTAGACCTGCCCGCCGCGCTTGAGCTCGCGCAGGATGGCCTCGCGCACCACGCCGTCTTCCTCGCGCCGCACGAAGGTCTTGATGGCCAGGCGCTTTTGCGGCGCGGTGGCGATCACCGAGAAATCGCGCAGGCCTTCGAGCGCCATGCCCAGCGTGCGGGGGATTGGCGTGGCGGTCAGGGTCAGCACGTCGACCTCGGCGCGCAGGGTCTTGAGCATTTCCTTCTGGCGCACGCCAAAGCGGTGTTCCTCATCGATAACGACCAGCCCGAGGCGCTGGAACTTGACATCGTCCGACAGCATCTTGTGCGTGCCGATCACGATGTCGGCGGTGCCGTCGTTGATCTGCTTGATGGCGCCGTCGATCTCCTTCTTGGTCTTGAAGCGCGACAGCTCCACGATCCGCACCGGCCATTCGGCGAAGCGGTCGGAGAGATTCTGGAAATGCTGCTCGGCCAGCAGCGTGGTGGGCGCCAGGATGGCCACCTGCTTGCCGCCCATGACCGCGACGAAGGCGGCGCGCAACGCGACTTCGGTCTTGCCGAAGCCCACATCGCCGCATACCAGGCGATCCATCGGCTTGCCCGAGGTCATGTCGGCAATCACCGCGGCGATGGCGGCGGCCTGGTCCGGTGTTTCCTCGAAGCCAAAGCTCTCGGCGAATTTCTCGTAGTCCCTGGGCGTGAGTTCGAAGGCATGGCCCTGGCGCAAGGCGCGGCGCGCGTACAGGTTGAGCAGTTCGGCGGCCGTATCGCGGATTTGCTGCGCGGCTTTGCGTTTCGCGCGGTCCCACTGGCCGGAGCCGAGCTGGTGCAGCGGCGCGGTGTCCGGATCGGCGCCGGAGTAGCGCGAGATCACGTGCAACTGGTGCACCGGCACGTACAGCTTGCTGCCTTTCTCGTAATCCAGGTGCAGGAATTCCTCTTCGCCCTGGCCCATGTCGAGCGTGACCAGGCCCTGATAGCGGCCGATGCCGTGTTCGCTGTGCACCACGGGGTCGCCGATCTTGAGCTCGGCCAGGTCGCGCACCATCGAGTCGACCGCGCTGGCTTGTTCCTGCTTGCGCCGGCCCGTGCGGCGCGCGGTGCCGGCATACAGCTCGGCCTCGGTGACAAAGGCCAGCGGCGCGATGCCGTCCGCGCCGGCCAGGGCGAAGCCGCTTTGCAGCGGCGCCACCACGATGGAGAAATGCGAGTCGCCGGCCAGGAAGGCGGCAAAGTCGTCGATCGGCTGCGGGCGCAGCCCGCTTTCGCCGAACAGCTGCAGCAGGGTTTCGCGCCGGCCGGCGGAGTCGGCGCACATCAGCACGCGCCGGTCCTTCTTCAGCAGCAGGGCTTCGAGGTTGACCAGCGGGTCTTCGGCGCGGCGGTTGACCGAGACATCGGGCAGCGGTTCGGCCAGCGGCGTAGTGTCCGCACTGGCGGCAGCCTGCAGCACCAGCCGCGCCAGCGGCTTGGCGCCGGCGAAGAACTGTTCCTCCAGCAGGAACAGCGCCGCGGGCGGCAGCAGCGGCCGCTCGCGGTCATGGCGCATGAAGTTGTAGCGCTGCGTGGTATCGGCCCAGAAACGGCGGATCGCCTCGTGTACATCGCCGACGTAGGCGATCTGGCTATCGGCCGGCAGGTAATCGAAGACGGTGGCCGAGCTTTCGAAGAACAGCGGCAGGTAGTACTCGATGCCGGCCGACGGTACGCCGTTGCCAATGTCCTTGTAGATCGTCGATTTGCTCGGATCGCCTTCGAACAGTTCGCGCCAGCGGCCGCGGAAGGCGGTGCGCGCGGCTTCGTCGAGCGGAAACTCGCGGCCGGGCAGCAAGCGCACTTCCTTGACCGGGTAAAGGCTGCGCTGGGTGTCGGGGTCGAAGGCGCGGATGGTTTCGATTTCCTCGCCGAACAGGTCGATACGGTACGGCAGCGGCGAGCCCATCGGGAACAGGTCGATCAGGCCGCCGCGCACGCTGTACTCGCCGGGCCGCATGACGGCGCTGACATGCTCGTATCCGGCCAGCGTGAACTGTGCCTTGAGCGCGGCTTCGTCGAGCTTCTCGCCCTGCTTGAAGAAGAATGTGTAGGCCGCCAGGAAAGCAGGCGGTGCCAGCCGGTAGAGCGCGGTCTGCGCCGGCACCAGCATGATGTCGCACTGGCCGCCCTGGATGTCGTGCAAGGTGGCCAGCCGCTCGGAGACCAGGTCCTGGTGCGGCGAGAAACTGTCGTAGGGCAGGGTTTCCCAGTCGGGCAGCAGGCGCACCCGCAAGTCCGGCGCGAACCAGGGGATTTCCTCGGCCAGTCGCTGGGCGTCGATTGCATTGGCGCACATCACCGCCAGCATCGGCACGCGCTCGCGGTGCTGGCTGGCGTAGGCGGCCAGCGCCAGGGCGTCGGCGGAGCCGGCCAGGCCGGACACGGTGTTGCGCTGGCCGGCCTTGACCAAGGGGAGGTTGGCGAAGGGGGCGGGACGATTGGCTTCAGGCATCGGGTGCGGGCTGGCTTGGTGGCTTGCTTGGGGCGTTGCGGACGTTGCAGGCGGTATGTGCTGTGCGTGTGCGTACGGTTGCGGGCAAGAAAGCGTGYCATGCAACAGCGACACCCCGCCGGCGTTGCGGGCGGGGTGCAGGCGGAGCAGGCGGCGCTCACAGGAACAAAGGCACTGCGCTTTCGTCGCCCGCATGTCCGCGGGCGAAGGCCGTATTATAGAATGCGCTCCGAAATCCGCGTTTTCAATGCCTTGCCTCGCGCCTGCCAGTCGGGTGGCGAGGGTGGAAAACTTGAAAGCCTTGCGCCGTGCTCCGTGCACGGCACCCACCTTGCCCCCTTGCGCTATCCGTGTCTGCTCGCCGTTTTGCCCTGATCCCCTGTGCCGGTACCGGCAGCCGCGCCGGCGGCAGCTTGCCCAAGCAATACCAGACTGTGGCCGGCCGGCCGATGATCTGGTACGCGCTGGCCGCCTTCGCGGCCTGCGATGCCATCAGCGCCACCGCGCTGGTGCTGGCGCCGGACGATATGCCGCTGGAGTCCCGCTTCGGCGCGGCGGCCTTTGCCGGCCTGCGTTTTGACACCGCGTTCGTGGGCGGCGATACGCGTCATGCTTCCGTGCTGGCGGGCTTGCATCACCTGGCACAGCTCGGCGCCACCGACCGCGACTGGGTGCTCGTGCACGATGCCGCGCGTCCCGGGCTCACGCCTGCCATGATCCACGCGCTGGTGCGCGCCGTGGAGGGCGAGAGTGGCGCGGAAGAAGATGGCCCCGACGCCGCCATCGGCGGCATCCTGGCGGTGCCGGTGCCCGATACGCTCAAGCGCGCCGACCCGGCATCCGGCGCCCAGCCGGCTGCCGTGGTGCGCATCGGCGCCACGGTACCGCGCGAGGGTTTGTGGCAGGCGCAGACGCCGCAGATGTTCCGCGTCGGCGTGCTCCGGCAGGCGCTGCAGGAAGCGTTGGCGGCGGGCGCGGTGGTGACCGACGAGGCCAGCGCGATCGAGCGGCTGGGCCTGCATCCGCGGCTGGTCAACGGCTCGCTGCGCAATTTCAAGGTGACCTATCCCGAAGACTTCGCCCTGGCCGAGCTGCTGCTGGGCGAAGACGCCGCCACGAAGCCCTGAAACCCATTCCCTAACCCGATCCTGAAGGAGTGCCGCTCCCATGACCCCATTCGATATCCGCGTCGGCCAAGGCTACGACGTGCACGCGCTGGTGCCCGGCCGCAAGCTCATCCTGGGCGGCGTGGACATCCCCCACGATCGCGGACTGCTCGGGCATTCCGACGCCGACGCGTTGCTCCATGCGATTACCGATGCATTGTTCGGCGCGGCAGGCCTGGGGGACATCGGCCGGCATTTCCCGGATACCGATGCGCGTTTCGCGGGGGCGGACAGCCGTGTGTTGCTGCGCGAGGCCGCTCGGCGGGTTCGCGAGGCCGGCTACGAAATCGGCAATGTGGACGCGACCGTGATCGCGCAGGCGCCGAAGCTGGCGCCGCATATCGGCGCCATGGTGGCAAACCTGGCCGAAGACCTCGGCTTGCCGCCGGCAAGCTGCAACGTCAAGGCCAAGACCAATGAGAAGCTGGGCTTCGAGGGAAAGCAGGAAGGCATCGTGGCGCAGGCCGTGGTGCTGATCTGGCGCGGCACGATCGCGAACACGCAGGACTAAGGCTGACGGCGGGGACGGTGACCGCCGGGCCGGCGTTCGGCCGTCCCGGTGTTCAGCCTTTGGACGTTGTGCCGGCCTCCGCCGCTTTTTCGGGCGACAGGGTGTAGACGTAGTCGATCAACCGGGCCATCTGTCCTGAGCGCGCACCAGCCTCCGTGCGTTTGGCAAAGCCCATTTGCTCGCAAAGCCGGTTGGCGGATTTCATTTCCGGCATGGTCCGCACCAGCAACGCGCTGGCGCCGATATCGCGCGCGCGCTGGATGCAGACCTGCATCAGCGTGCGGCCCAGCCCAAGGCTCCGCGCCTGCGGGTTCACCGCCAGCAGGCGTGCTTCCGGCAGGCCTAGCGTGATGGTGCTGCCGTCCAGTGCCTGCAGGGTGGCGCCCGGGTGGCAGAACAACACCGCACCGCTGATGCCGTGATCGGTTTCCGCCACCCACCACTCCATTTCCGAGGTTGTTGCCGCCAGCACGGATTTCATGCCTTGCTGGAAGGACGCCCGGCAATCCTCCATGATCTCCAGTTCGTATTGGCCATAGGCCTGCTGGGTCACCGCGGCAATGTCGCCCCAGTCGTGCACGGCGGCAAGCCGGTAGTGGAAGCGCGGGGAGGTATGCGAGGGAAGGGAGCTCATGGCGGAGGGGTGAAGACTGTGACCTTTGCTGGATTGTAGGCTCTTCGGTGCACAAATGCAGTCAGTGAATCACCGACTTGGCACACCGGCCACAGGCTTGCGCCGCCACGAGCGGAACGTGTGGCGGGGCCCGTCGGCATAACGCCGCGGGGCCCCGTGGACGCACCATGAAGGCCGGGCCGGCACGTGCCGGCCTGCGGCCCTGTGCGGTCTTATTCCGCGGCGATCACATTGGCGGCGGCCACTACGACGGCAGCAATGCGGCCCACGTCGCGCAGTTGCTGCGCGGTCATGCCTTGCTCGTTCTTGAGCAGCGCGTAGTGCGACTTGATGCAGAAATGGCACTTGCCGACGATGGAGGCGGCGAGCGCATACATCTCGAAGCGGCGCTTGTCCACGCCGCCATGCGTGGCGTACGCATTCATGCGCAGGCCGGCCGGTTGGGTGGCCAGATCGGGGTCGTCCGCCATTTCAACGAACGGATACCAGACGTTGTTCATCCCCATCAGCGCGGCGGCGGTCAGCACCGCGTTGGTTTCCTCGGGCGACAGCACGCCGGCATTGCGGATCGCATCGACAATCACGCGGCTCTTGGCGGCAAACGCCGCAGCCAGGGCTACCGCTACCGCATCGTTGCCCTCGAGCGAGGAGCGGGCGATGGTGCCGTCAAGGTTCAGGCGAATGTCCTTGGCGTAGTCAGGGATGAGGCCTTTAATCGTGCTGAGGAATTCCATACAAATCTCCTATCGGTAGGGGCTCAAAAAACCCGCCATGGCGGGTTTCGAGGTGCGGGCCGGAGCCCGCCGCGCAAATCGTCACAAACCACCGGCCATTGAGCACCGGCGGTTTGTTCAGCATGCCAGCTGGTCGACAGCTTACAGCGTGGCGCCGCCAACAGCGCGGTTGCACGGGCACAGCTCGTCCGTTTGCAGGCCGTCGAGGATACGCAGGACTTCGTCCGGGTTACGGCCGACGTTCAGGTTGTTCACCGACACGTGCTGGATGACATTGTCCGGATCGACGATGAAGGTAGCGCGCAGTGCGACGCCGGCAGCGTGGTCACGCACGCCAAGCTGGTCGATCAGCGAGCCGGTCACGTCGGCGAATTGCCATTGGTCCAGCTTGTTCAGGTCCTTGTGCTCACGGCGCCATGCCAGCTTCACGAATTCGTTGTCGGTCGAGCCGCCCAGCACGATCGCGTCGCGGTCGGCGAAGTCGCCGTTCAGCTTGGCGAAGGCAACGATTTCGGTCGGGCACACGAAGGTGAAGTCCTTCGGGTAGAAGTAAATGATCTTCCACTTGCCTTCGAACGATTTTTCGGTGATGTCTTCGAAGGCCGACTGGCCGTTCTCTTCATGGTTGTTGAAACCCGGCTTGACACCGACGACGTGGAAGGCTTCGATCTTGTCACCAACGGTCTTCATMGACTGCTCCTGGATACGGTTGAAGAGAAACGCTCGCGCTGCCAGCCAGGCCTTGAGGCCCGGGCTGCCGCGCAACGAACATGGATTATGCGTCATCCCCGGAGGCGGGGCTAATTGATATTCTCAAAGAGCCCGATAGCCAGGCGCGGGGGGCCGCGTGTCCGGCAGCGCGCGCGCCGATCGACGATGGTGGCGGCGCCATGTTGCGGCGCGATGTCAGCCGCCTCCGCCGCTCGCRCAGCCCTGCCGGAAGGGGGAGTCTACCCCAGCAGGGCCGCCGTGGCGTAGCTCAGACCGTCCTGGCCGCCGGTTCGACGTAGGCGTGCTGCCGTCCGCCGCGGAAAATCACCAGCGTGGCGATAAGCCCGCACGCAGCGGCGAACATCAGCCACAGGCCGGGCGCGGCCTTGTTGCCGGTGCTGTGGATCAGGTAGGTCGAGATGGCCGGCGTGAAGCCGCCGAACAAGGCCGTGGCGAGGCTGTAGGCCAGCGAGAAGCCGGCAGTGCGCACCGCGGGCGGCATCACTTCGGTCAGCGTCACCACCATCGCGCCGTTGTAGCTGCCATACAGGAAAGACAGCCACAGCTCGACCATCAGCAGGCGGCCGAAAGACGGCTCAGCCACCAGCCAGGACACTGCCGGATAGGCCGTGAGCAAGGTGAGGATGGTGAAGATCACCAGCAGGGGCTTGCGGCCCACGCGATCCGACAAGGCACCCATCAGCGGCAGCCAGATGAAGTTGGACAGCCCAACGCACATGGTGACGATCAGGTTGTCCACGTCGTCGAGCTTGAGCACGGTCTTGCCGAAGGTCGGCGTGTAGGCGGTGATCATGTAGAACGACACCGTGGTCATCACGACCATCATGCAGCCGGCGATGATGATGCGCCAGTTCTCAAGCATCGAGCGGTAGATCTCGCGGATGGCGGGGCGATGCTTGCGCGTCTTGAATTCCTCGGTTTCCTCCAGCGAGCGGCGGATCAGGAACAGGAAGGGCACGATCAGGCAGCCGATCAGGAACGGCACGCGCCAGCCCCATTCACCCATCTGCTCGGGCGACAGCATGGCATGCAGGACCACGCCGAGCAGGCCGGCAAAGATCACCGCCACCTGTTGGCTGGCCGACTGCCAGGCCACGTAGAAGCCCTTCTTGCCGGGCTTGGCGATCTCTGCGAGGTAGACCGACACGCCGCCCAGTTCCACCCCTGCGGAGAAGCCCTGCAGCAAGCGGCCCGCCAGCACCAGCAATGGCGCGGCCACGCCGATCGAGGCATAGCCCGGCACGCAGGCGATCAGCAAGGTGCCCAGCGCCATCAGGACCAGGGTCAGGATCAGCCCCTTGCGGCGGCCGTGATGGTCGATATACGCGCCGAGGATGATGGCGCCGAGCGGACGCATCAGGAAGCCCGCGCCGAAGGTCGCGAGCGAGAGCATCAGCGACGCGAACTCGTTGCCGCTGGGGAAGAACGTCTTGGCGATGGCGGCGGCATAAAAGCCGTACACCATGAAGTCGTACATTTCCAGGAAGTTGCCGCTGACGACGCGGAACACGGTGCGGAACCCGTGTTGCTGGGTGGGGGAGTTTGACATTTGGCTGTCTCTCGCAGATGCCGCCGGTTGGTTCCGGAGGCTTGATTTTGGTCGGCTGCCAGCCAGGATCCGGGATCAGCTATGCGGGGGACTGGCTTTGGCTGGGCTTGGGTTTGGGGGTGTCCTGCTGATGGCGGCAAGTTTGCGCCGGGGGGGCTGTCATTACGCTGTCAAATGGCTTTCAGTTTGATATCAAATGCTGTCGAAAGCCTGTCAGCGGAGGGGGGCGGTGGGGTGTTGTTGGCGTTTGTGATTTAACGTCAACTGTAACTGCTTAACTTCAAAGTCAATGGCTTAAAGTCAAAGGCAGTTTCACCTCCCCTGCGGGGAGGCGACCTACTTTCTTGTCTCGCCAAGAAAGTAGGCAAAGAAGGCGCCCCATACGGGATGAGCAAACCTTCACGGCTCGCTTCGCATCGCGGGATGGTGTGGCCCGCCCGTCGGGCGCTTCTCACGGCTAAACCGAATCGCGGATCGGTTGCGGCGCCTTGATTTGAGATCTTGCGCAGTGCGAGCGCTGGGGTTTGGGGTCGGCGGGGCTGCGCGCGTTTTACGCCCGCCTGAAAAACGCACTGACAACCAGCCCCGTAGCCGGCGCTGGCCGGTTGGCCAACATCAAGCGCCCGCCATTCCGCTGCAGGATACGGTTGACAATCGACATGCCCAATCCCGCCCCCTTCGCTTCGCTGCGCGCGCCATCCAGCCGGTAGAACGGTCGCGTCAACAAAGGCAACTGGGCTTCTGGCACACCATTGCCATGGTCGGCCACCGTCAGCACGGCTTCTTTGTCTTCTATCCGCGTACTGATCTCGACGACCGCCACCCCGTTGTCTTCATCCTTGGCATAGCGCCGCGCGTTTTCAACGAGGTTGTCGAGGATGCGCTGCACTTCCATGCGGTTGGCAACGGCCATCACGGGGGCGCTGGCGCGTACATGCACGCGCACATCGTCGTGCGCGCCATAGACGCCGACAGCATCCTGGACAAGGGCGGACAGGTCGACGGGTTCGACCGTCTCCAGCGCCGGCCGGGCGTAGTTGAGGAATTGCCCGATGATGGCGTCCATCTGTTCGATGTCGGCAATCATGGCCTCGCGTGTGGTGTCATCCACGGGCGACATTTCGGTTTCCAGCCGCAGCCGCGTGAGCGGTGTGCGCAGGTCGTGCGAAATGCCGGCCAGCATGACCACGCGGTCGTCGTCGAGTTGGCGCAGGTCGCGCACCATCTGGTTGAAGCTGTGGTTGGCCTGCGCTACCTCGCTGGCGCCGTGTTCGGGCAGTGTGGGCGGGTCGCCCCCGCCGCCGATGGCGCGCGCCGCGTTGGCCAGCCGCTTGAGCGGGTGGTTGACCAGTGACGTGATAAAGGCGGCGCCGATGATCGACAGCAGCAGCGCGGCAATACTCCACCAGAGCCACTGGATGCCGGGCACGCGTTCGAACCGTTCGGGGCTGATCGCGACCCAGTAGTCGTCGCCTTCGATCTCGAAGCTGACCCAGACACCCGGGATGTCGTTCACCGTGGTCGCGATCACGGTGCCTTCGCCAAGCCGGCTGCGAATCTCCTGCTGCACCAGTGGGGTCAGGAAGGGATTTGTCGTCGCTACCGTGAAATCGTCGTCTTTCTCACGCGGGTAGACCTTGATGCCTTCGTTCTGCACCAGGTCGAGCAGCAGGAAGCGCCGCCGCGCGGGGTCGGAATAGAGCAGGGCTGCGCGCGTGAGCTTGACCACGCTGACCACCTGCATGGCGACCTGCTGGGCGCGCGGAGCGCGTTCGAAGAGCCGATAGCTCTGGAACCAGATACCCAGCGAGATCGCCAGCAAGAGGGCGATCAGCATGAAAGTTCGCCAGAACAGCGAACCGAACAGGCGCGTAGCCGTGCGGCTGATGACAGTCGCCACGATCCGCGGCGCCTTACTTCACGCCATCGGGGATGAATACGTAGCCGAGGCCCCAGACCGTTTGTATGAAACGCGGGTTGCCCGGATCGGGCTCGATGAGCTTGCGCAGGCGCGAGATCTGCACGTCGAGACTGCGGTCGAATACCTCGTACTCGCGGCCACGCGCCATTTCCATGAGCTTCTCGCGCGACAGCGGCTGGCGCGGATGCCGGGCGAAGACCTTGAGCACCGAGAACTCGCCGGTGGTCAGGGTGATCTCTTCGTCGTTCTTGGTCAGCGTGCGCGTAGCGAGGTTGAGCACGAAGTCGCCGAAAGCGAAGGTTTCCGGTGTTTCGGAGGGGGCGCCGGGGACTTCGGCGGGGCCCTTGCGGCGCAGCACCGCGTGGATCCGCGCAATCAGCTCGCGCGGGTTGAAAGGCTTGGGCAGGTAGTCGTCGGCACCCATCTCGAGGCCGACGATGCGATCGACATCCTCACCCTTGGCGGTAAGCATGATGATGGGCGTCTGGTCGTTGGCGCCACGCAGCCGGCGGCAGATCGACAGGCCATCCTCGCCCGGCATCATCAGGTCGAGTACTAGCAGGTCGAAACGCTCGCGCAACCAAAGCTTGTTCATCGCGGTGGCGTTTTCTGCTACCAGTACCGTGAAGCCCTGTTCGCCAAGGTAGCGGCGCAGCAGGTCGCGCAGACGGGGGTCGTCGTCTACGACGAGAATCTTGTGACTGGTATTTTCCATGGCGGTATCTTAGCGACAAACGCTTTCGGTCAAAATGGCTTAACAAAAGGTTACATACTTTACCGCGTGGTATGCGGGCGCGCATCTACCCTGCGTTTACACTGCCGCATACCGTTTCCGCAGCCAGTCCCACGGGTTTTTCGTGGGTTTCCGCCGTGAAAACTCACTGCCATGAGGCGGCGAGGCGGGGCTACCGGATTTCCGGCTTCCGGCGGTCCTGCTACTGCCGCTTCCGAAGCCAAAACCGCCATTATCAATGAAAGTCACCCGCAAGCGCGCCGGGCGTACCCTTTACCGCGCCGGCGCGGCTGTCGCGCTGCTCCTTGCTGCCAGTGCGGGATACCCGCAATCGCCTGGCATGGCGCACTTGCTGCCTGGTCCCGGCAAGGCCGGACTCCGTGAGGGCGGCCCGCACAACGGGCAAGATGAGGCGCGCGCGCGCGCCGGAAAGTACCGCACCGAGCGCGATCTGAACGAGCGTTTGCCCCGCGCACTCCCAAACGACAAACTTTCGCCGGACGATCGGCGCAAGCTGCGCCAGAACCTGTATGAACTGGGGCGGGAGATGTACCAGGGCGGCTAGGCCGCGCATATGACGCAGCTTGGCATAGTGCGCGGCATCCGGATATCGGGGTGCGTCCTACTTCTGGCCTGTAGGCCCGCCTGCAGCCGCCGCCAGCGTCCAGCCCGCGGCGTCCCGGTCCTTCCCAAGACTTTCCCGCCGGTTGCCGTGCCGGCGGCCTCTTTCAGGGCAGGCCGGCGTGCGGCACTTCCACTTCGGTCATCAGGATATGGCCCAGGCGGGAGGCGCGGCGCTCGGCCTCATCGAAATTCGGCGCCGCGGCCAGGAACAGCGTGGTGCCTCGCGGGCCACCCAGGGCTGCCGCGAATATGCCCGTCCCGCAGGCGATCTCTTCAGCGATATGGCCGCCGGGCATCACCCGCAATACACGATTACCGATAGCGTCGGCCACCCACAGCGCGCCTTCCGCGTCCTGCGCGCAGCCATCCGGCGCGACCTTGGCGCCGCCCAGCACCTGAGCCAGCTCGGTGCCGGCAGGCTGGCTGCCGAACAGCGCCCAGTCGCGGCGGGGGCCAAGCGAGCCATCCGCGTGCAGATCGAACGCCGAGATGCGGTTGCCAAGCGTCTCCCCAACCACCAGTGACTTGCCGTCCGGCGTAATGACCGAGCCGTTCGGAAAGAACAAGCCGTCGGCCACCACGGTGACCGTGCCATCGGGATCGACCCGCGCCAGGCTGGCGGTGCGCATGGGCGCGCCGGCCATCAGGTCGAAGCCGAAATTGCCCACATAGGCACGGCCGTGCTGGTCCACCACCATGTCGTTCACATGCCCGCTGGCCACTGCTGACAGGTCGGCATGCACGCTGAGGCTGCCGTCCGCTTCGCGCCGCAGCAGCTTGCGGTCGCGCATCGAGACGATCAGCAGGCGCCCGTCCGGCAGCCAGCCGAGGCCCGAAGGCTGCTGCGGTACCTCGGCGATCGGCTCGACGGTGCCATCCAGGCTCACCGCCATCACCCTGTGCGTGTAGAAATCCGAGAGCCAGAGCCGGCCCTCGTGCCAGCGCGGGCCTTCCAGGAAGGTGTGTCCCTCGGTCAGTACCGACAATTCGCGGCGCGCCATGCGTGTCTCCTTTGTGATCTTTCGATCTTTCGATCTTGTGATTGGATGTGCCTACATCCAATACGATTTGCGCCGGGATCGCAAGCGTGCCGCAGTGGGGTGTCAGGCGCGCGGCTGGAAATGCCGCAGGAAGTCGACGAAGGCCTCGGCGGCCTGCTGGGCGTCGTCCGCGGTGATGGTCTCGAGCGGGTTGTGGCTGATGCCACCGTTGCCGCAGCGCACGAAGAGCATCGCCACGTCGGTAATGCGCTGCATCATCATGGCGTCGTGCCCCGCGCCCGAGGGCAGTTCGTAGGCTTGCAGGCCGCGCTTTTTCAGCACCGCGCCAAACTGGTCCATCAGCCAGCGCGCGCAGGGCGCGTTGTTCACCGGCGCCACGCGTTCCACCTCGGCAACGAGGCCGCGGCGCGCGGCGATCGCCTGGATGCCGGCCACGATGTCGGCAATGGCGGCCTCGCGGATGCCATCCTCGCCAGCGCGGATGTCCATGGAAAACACGCATTCGGCGGGGATGACGTTGCTTGAGCCGTTCGGCACCTGCAACTGGCCCACCGTGCCGACCAGCGCAGGCACCTCGGCGCAGCGCCGTTCCACCAGCAGCACCATTTCGGCGGCGGCCGCGGCGGCGTCCTTGCGCATGGTCATGGGGGTGGTGCCGGCGTGGCTGGCCAGGCCTTGCACGCGTACCTGGAAGCGGCTGCTGCCTGCAATCTGCGTGACCACGCCGAGCGGCAGGCCGTGGTGCAGCAATACCGGGCCTTGCTCGATATGGACTTCGACAAAGCCATGCAGGGTAGCGGGGTCCACCGCCGCGGCTTGCAGGGCTTCAATGGTGCCCGCGCCCGGCAGGCCAGAGGCGGCCAGCGCTTCGCGCAGCGTCACGCCATCGGTGTCGGTGCGGTCCAGCAAAGCCGGGTCGAAGCGCCCGGCCAGCACGCTGCTGGCCAGGAAGCTGGTCTTGAAGCGCAGCCCTTCCTCTTCGGCGAAACCCACCACGTCAAAGTGATAGGGCAGGCGGATGCCGGCGGCATTGAGCGCGCCCACCACGGCAACCGGCAGCAGGATGCCGAGCCGGCCGTCATAGCGGCCGCCGTTGCGCACCGTGTCGAAGTGCGAGCCGGTCATCAGCACGCGCGCCGCATCGCCCACGGCCGGGTCGGCGGCATAGCGGCCGATCACATTGCCGATGGCATCGATGCGAACCTGCATCCCCGCCGCCTCCATCCATTCGGCCAGCCGCGCCTGCGCGGCGCGGTGGGCGGGCGTCAGGTAGGCGCAAGTCAGGCCACCCTCCATGTCCGAGAAGCACGCCAGGGCGGCAGCCTGGTCAAGAATGGCCTGGCCAAGCGGAAAGGGGGGCTGGGGAGATTGGATCATGGCAGTTGCGCGGAAGGGAAGGCAGAGACAATGCGGAAATCCTCACGCCCGGAAGCGGGCGTGAGGACTCGTGATGATACCCGGAGGCGGGCCGCCAGGAGCCCGTCGCGCCCGGCTGGCACTCAGGCGGCAGTCAGCGATTGCCCATCCAGGTCTTCCATGCGATCCAGAGCTTGCGCATCGGCGTCAGCGAGATGCGCTGGTTCAGTACCTGGAAGCCGCTGGCCTCGACTTCATCAAGCAGTGTCTGGTAGATCGCGCCCATCACCAGGCCGGCGCGCTGGGCGCGGCGATCGGCGCGGGGCAGCAGCGCCAGCGCTTCCCGGTAGAGTGTGCGAGCCTGTTCGGCCTGGTGGCGCATCAACGTCACGAAGCGGTCCGAATGGATGGCCTGGTTGATCTCGGACACGGGTACCTCGAAGCGCTGCAGCGTGTTGACCGGCAGATAGATCCGGCCGCGCCGGGCGTCCTCGCCGACATCGCGCAGGATATTGACCATCTGCAGCGACAAGCCCAGCTTTTCCGCGAATTCGAGCGTGCGCGCATCTTGATAGCCCAGGATGCGCGCGCTCATGGTGCCGACCACGCCGGCCACGCAATGGCAATAGCGCGCGAGCGCGATGTCATCAAGGTAGCGCGACTGGGTCAGGTCCAYCTCCATGCCTTCGAGCACTTCGCCGAACATCGACTGCGTCAGGCCGTACGCCTGCACGTGCGGCTGGAGCGCCTTGGTGACGGGGTGGGTGGGTGCGCCATTGAACATCTGGCCAAGCTCGCTGCGCCACCAGGCGAGCTGTTGGTGGGCAACGCTGGCGTCCTGGGTGTCGTCCACCACATCGTCGACTTCCCTGCACCAGGCGTAGAGCGCGGTGATGGCCTGCCGCCGCTCCGGCGGCAGGAACAGGAAGCTGTAATAGAAACTGGAGCCGCTCTGCGCGGCTTTTTCTTGGCAATACTGATCGGGCGTCACGCCGGTCTCGGGTCGGTGATTGGGGGGCTTTATGACTGCGGGCGTCGCCGCGGCCTGTCTGGCGGAACATGGGGGCCGRCCTGGGTGCAACCGGCAGCACGCGTTTTCGCGGGACGCGCCATGGCAGCGCCAAGAGCCGGGAACGTGGGCGACAGCCGCCCCGCGATCCGTGGCGAGGCCGCGCGAGCGACGGGCCGGATTGTAGCATTTGCCCTCTAATGGCCTTGCGGTGCGTCATCGGCGCCAGCCAGCAGCGATGGCTGGCGCGGCAGGCTGCGCGCCAGCCGGCAACAATGGCGTCTGCGACGTTACGCCGCGCCGCGCCCCGATTTTTTGCGCCACATTGGCTCGCCGGCGTGTTTGTCACCTGAATAGTGCTTTTTTCGTTGCATGTTCTTCCGGTGTGGTTTGACGCCTTCGGGTGGTCCCCTATATATTGCTGACCGGCGAGTTATTAATTAACGCGCCGCCTTCCGCAGTGCCCGCTGTTTCACCGATTCCTCGCTTAACTCATGCCAGTGCCTTCTCCCAGGCCGGAAGTTGCGGCCGTCGATGTGCCTTTTTCCACTCTGGTGGATGCCAGCGGAGCTGCTGCGGCGATGGCGGATACCGCTCGCCGCGCGCTGCCGGCCCGCGCGCGGCTCATGGTGCCGGTACTTGCCGGCTTGCTGGTGCTGGGTGGCTGTAATCGCCAGCCCGAGCGCCCACCTGAAATCCGCCCCGTGCGGTTGATGCAGGTGCGGCCCGGCGCGGGCAAGACCGATCTCGAGTTCTCCGGCGACGTGCGGCCCCGGATCGAATCACGGCTGGGCTTTCGCGTCGGGGGCAAGATCGCTGCCCGCCTGGTCGATGTGGGCGCCACAGTCCGCAAGGGCCAGCCGCTCGCACGGCTCGATCCCACCGACCTGAGCCTGGCGGAAGCGGGCTCGCGTGCCCAGTACGACGCGGCCAGGACCGATCGCGACCTCGCCGAGGCCGATCTCAAGCGTTACAACGAGCTGTTCGCCAAGAAATTCATCAGCGCCGCCGAGCAGCAACGTCGCCAGGCCACCTATGACTCCGCCGTCTCCCGCCTGCGCCAGGCCGAGGCAGGGCTGCGCAACCAGTCCAACCAGACTACCTATGGCGTCCTGACCGCCGACGCCGACGGCGTGGTGACGCTGATCGAAGCGGAGGTTGGCCAGGTAGTCGCGGCAGGCCAGTCGGTTGTCCGGGTGGCGCAAACCGCCGAGAAAGAGGTGGCGGTCGGGTTGCCGGAAGATCAGGTCGAGCGCCTGCGGGGCATTTCCGACGTGACGGTGCGGACCTGGGCCGAGCCCGGCCGTCCCCTGCCAGGCCGCGTGCGGGAGATATCCCCGATGGCCGACCCGGTTACGCGTACCTATGCGGCCCGCATCAGCGTGCCCAACCCGCCGCCGGACTTCAAGTTCGGCATGACCGCCGTGGTGACATTCACCCGCACCGGCGACAACGCCACGCTGCGCGTGCCGCTTTCCGCGCTGCTGCAGCAACAGGGTAGCAACCAGGTCTGGGTGTATGACGCTGCCAAGGGCACCGTGCAGCCGGTCGCGGTCACCCTGGGCGAACTGCAGGGCAACGAGGTCCAGGTCAGGCAGGGGCTGTCCGCCGGGCAAACCATCGTCACCGCGGGCGTGCACCTGCTCAAGCCCGGCCAGAAAGTGAGGCCGCTGCAGGCGGTGGCGTCCGCGCCGGCCGTGCGCAACTAGGGCGCGCAGCATGGACCATTCCCGTTTCAATCTCTCCCGCTGGGCCCTGGAGCACCAGCCGCTGACCCGTTACCTGCTGGTGGTGCTGCTGCTGGGCGGGCTCTTCGCGTTCTTCCAGCTCGGCCAGGACGAAGACCCGCCCTTCACCTTCCGGGTAATGGTGGTGCAGGCGTTCTGGCCTGGCGCCACCGCCGAGCAGATCGCGGTGCAGGTCACCGACAAGATCGAGCGCCAGTTGCAGGAGGTGCCCTACGCCGACAAGATCCGCAGCTTCTCCAAGCCCGGCGAGACCACGGTGATCTTCCAGCTCAAGGACACCGCGCCGGCAAAGGACACCGCGCAGATCTGGTACACGGTGCGCAAGAAGGTCGGCGACATCGCGCAGACGCTGCCGCCGGGCGTGCGCGGGCCATTCTTCAACGACGAGTTCGGCGACGTGTACGGCTCGATCTACGCGCTGTCCGCCGATGGCTTCAACTACAAGGAACTGCGCGAATACGCCGACCTGGTGCGCCAGCAACTGCTGCGCGTGCCGTCGGTAGCCAAGGTCGCGCTGATCGGGCTGCAGGACGAGAAGGTCTATATCGAATTCAACCAGGCACGCTTTGCCCAGCTCGGCCTGGACATCAATGCAATCGCGGACCAGATCTCCCAGCAGAACAGCATGACCGCCAGCGGCGTGCTGGTGACGCCTGGCGACAACCTGCAGGTGCGCCTGTCGGGACAGTTCGCCAAGGTGGCCGACCTGGAAAACCTGGTGCTGCGCGGCCCCAACGGCACCGCCAACATCCGCCTGGGCGATATCGCCCATGTCTACCGCGGCTATGTCGATCCGCCGGCGAGCAAGATGCGCTTCCAGGGCAAGGAAGTGATCGGGCTGGGCATCTCGATGGAGAAGGGCGGCGACATCATCGCGCTGGGCAAGAACCTGCGCGCCGCGACGGATGGCTTGCGCGGGCAGTTGCCGGTCGGCATCGAGCTGGATCAGGTGCAGAACCAGCCCGACGCGGTCGAGCGCTCGGTTGGCGAGTTCGTGCAKGTGTTGATCGAAGCGGTGGTGATCGTGCTGGGCGTGAGCTTTGTCTCGCTCGGCCTGCATACCAGGCCGCTGCGGCTGGATGTGCGGCCGGGGCTGGTGGTGGCGCTGACCATTCCGCTGGTGCTCGCCGTCACGTTCCTCTTCATGAACATGTTCGGCATCGGGCTGCACAAGATATCGCTCGGGGCACTGATCGTGGCGCTCGGGCTGCTGGTCGACGACGCCATCATCGCGGTGGAGATGATGGTGCGCAAGCTGGAGGAAGGCTTCTCCAAGATGGAGGCGGCCACGTTCGCCTACACCYCCACCGCGATGCCGATGCTGACCGGCACGCTGATCACCGCCGCCGGCTTCCTGCCAGTGGGGCTGGCGCGTTCGACCGTGGGCGAGTACACCTTCGCCATCTTTGCCGTGACCGCGATGGCGCTGGTGCTGTCGTGGCTGGCCGCTGTCTACTTCACGCCCTACCTGGGCTACCTACTGCTCAAGTCCCGGCCGGCCGGCGAGGGCGAGCAGCATGAGGTGTTCGACACGCCGTTCTACAACCGCTTCCGCCAGTTGGTGAACTGGTGCGTGACCTGGCGCAAGACGGTGATCGTCATCACCCTGGTGGCCTTCGGCCTTGGCCTGTACGCCTTCAAGTTCGTCGAGAAACAGTTCTTCCCGGATTCGAGCCGGCCGGAGCTGATGGTGGAATTGTGGATGCCCGAGGGCACCAGCTTTGCGCAGACCGAGGCCGAGGCCAAACGCTTCGAGGCCGCGCTGCGCGGGGACCGCGAGATCGCCAGCCTGACCACATTCGTGGGCAGCGGCGCGCCGCGCTTCTACCTGCCCCTCGACCAGATATTTCCGCAGACCAATGTGGCGCAGGTGATCGTGATGCCGGCCGGGGTGGCACTGCGCGACCGCGTGCGGCAGCGCGTCGTCAGCCTGCTGGCGAGCGATTTCCCGCAGTTGCGCGGACGCGTCAAGCTATTGCCGAACGGGCCGCCGGTACCTTATCCGGTGCAGTTCCGGGTCATCGGGCCGGATGCCGCCGGCGTGCGCAAGCTGGCCGACGAAGTCAAGGCCGTGATGAGCGCCAACCCGAATACGCTGGGCGTCAATGACAACTGGAACGAGAGCGTCAAGGTGCTGCGCCTGGATATCGACCAGGACAAGGCACGCGCGCTCGGCGTCAGCACCACCGCCATCGCGCGCGTGACGCAGACCGTGCTGAGCGGCGTGGCCGTGGGGCAGTATCGCGATGGCGACAAGCTGATCGACATCCTGATGCGCGCGCCGCGCAACGAACGCGACGCCATGTCCGACCTGCAGAACATGCAGGTACCCACCGCCAGCGGCCGCGTGGTGCCGTTGACCCAGGTCGCGCGCATCGCTTTCCGCTCCGAGCCTGGCGTGATCTGGCGCGAGAACCGCGACTTCGGCGTGACCGTGCAGTCCGATGTGGTCGAAGGCATCCAGGGCCCCACCGTGACGGCGCAGATCAATCCCAAGCTGGACAAGCTGCGCGCCACGCTGCCGGCGGGCTACCGCATCACCGTGGCCGGGGCGGAAGAGGAAAGCGGCAAGGCTGGCGCGTCGATTGCCGCGCAGCTGCCGCTGTGCATCTTCATCATCTTCACGCTGCTGATGCTGCAGTTGCACAGCTTTTCGCGCTCGCTGATGGTGTTCCTGACCGGGCCGCTGGGGCTGATCGGGGCGGCCGCCACGCTGCTGCTGCTGAGCGCGCCGATGGGCTTTGTGGCGCAGCTTGGCATCACCGCGCTGCTGGGCATGATCATCCGCAACTCGGTGATCCTGGTCGACCAGATCGAGCAGGACATCAGCGCCGGCGCGCCGGTCTGGGAAGCCATCGTCGAGTCGGCCGTGCGCCGCTGCCGCCCGATCATCCTGACCGCCGCGGCCGCCGTGCTGGCCATGATCCCGTTGTCGCGCTCGGTGTTCTGGGGGCCGATGGCGGTGGCGATCATGGGCGGGCTGGTGATTGCCACGGCGTTGACGCTGCTGTTCCTGCCGGCGCTGTATGCGGCGTGGTTCCGGGTGAAGGCGCCGGAAGCGGGCGCGGCAGTCCTGGCGCGCTGAACATGCCCGGGATCGTGCTCGGACGGCTGGCGCCGCCGAGTACGCATCGCGCCTTACATCAATTCAAAACTCACATCCTGCGCCCCTTCCCACAGCACCTTGGTGCCCAGCGCGCGCAGGTTCTCCTTGCCTTCCACGATCGTCAGGAAATGGTTGCCCGCCAGTTGCCCCATCTTGCTGGCGAAGCAGCAACTGCCGTACGCCAGGATGATCTCGGTTTCGCTGTAGCCGCCGGGGTAGAACAGGATGTCGCCCACCGACGGGTGGCTGGTGTGGTTCTCGAAGTCCACGCCCAGCTTGAATTCGCCCAGCGGAATCCAGCAGCCTTCGCCGCTCCAGCGGACGTGGATCAGCTTTTGCCGGTAGGGCAGCAACTTGGTGAAGGCCGCCACGGTCTGTGGGGCATCGGGATTGGTTTCGGCGACAAACTGGTAGCCGCCGGCGGTGATACGGATTCGGGCCATTCTGGCTCTCCTTGGGGGAATCGGGGCAGTGGTTCAGCTTAGTGCCATCACCAGCTTTTCTGCAAATGCAATCAGGCTGCGGTCGCTGCCGGCGGGGCCCATCAGCGAGACGCCGAGCGGTGCGCCGGCGCGGCCGGCCAGAGGCAGGCTCAGGTGGGGAAAGCCGGACAGGGGCGCCAGGCAGAGGGTCTGGGCGGAGCGGTTGCGGTAGGTTTCCAGTTCTTCGCCAGCGGCGTCCGACAGGGGCGCGATGTCCGGCATGGTCGGCAGGATCAGGATGCCATCGTTGCCGAGCAGCGCCGCGAGGTGGGCGGTGAAGGCGCGGCGGATGGCACTGGATGCTTCGAACTGCGCGGCCGTGACGCTCTTGGAGAAGGCAAATCGTGCGGCCACGTCCGCGCCGAGCTGCAGGCCGTACTGCTCGATCATGGCGCCGTCGGTTTGCCAGGCTTCCCAGCCCTGCACGTAGCGGAAGGCCCACCAGATATCTTCCAGCGCGCGATCCGCGACCGTGACGGGGGTGGCTTTGCCGAAGGCGGCCTCGATGCCGCCGACCACCGGTAGCAGCGCGTCCAGCGCGGCAGGGGTGGGCATGCGGAACAGGTCTTCGGCGAGCAGCAGGCGCGGGCTGGCGGGCAGCGGCCTTGCATCGTCCCCGAGCAGCACGCCGGCCACGCGCGCAAAGGTGCCGATATCGCGGGCGAAGAAGCCGCAGGTATCGAAACTGTCACACAGGGCCAGGCATTGCGCGAGCGAGATGCGGCCGTGCGTGGGGCGGATGCCGAACAGTCCGCAATGGCTGGCCGGGGCGCGCACCGAGCCGCCGGTGTCGGTGCCTAGCGCGAAGTCGCATAGCCCGTTGGATACCGCCGAGGCCGAGCCCGACGACGAGCCGCCGGTGATGCGTCCCGGTGCCGCGCCGTTGACCGGCGCGCCGTAGTGGGCATTCTTCCCGTTCATCGAGAACGCCAGTTCATCGGTGTGGGTCTTGCCGACGAAGGCGGCGCCGGCGTCAAGCAGGCGCTGCACGGTTGGGGCGGTGGCGGTCTTGATGCCCGACATCGCCAGCACATGGGGGTTGCCCCCGCCGGTGGGGTAGCCGGCCACGTCGAACAAGTCCTTGGCGGCAAAGGTGAGGCCGGCGAGCGGCCCGCTCGCGGCGTTGGCGACCGGCGCTGCCGGGTAGGGAAGGAAGGCGTGGGAGGGATGGCTGGCCAGGTTCATGGATGCGGTTAGCGGTGTGGGAAGCAATCAGTAAAGGTGATATTGGCACGGACTGCACGGCGGGCAAAGCATGCAACTTGTGACCGTGCGCTCTTGAACGGAGCGCACGGCTCAAGCCACGGCCTGCGCGATGGCAACTGGCTCGGCGGCCAGTACGCAGCTTACGCGATGACCACCGCCCAGCGCGACGCTCTGCGGCACCGCCTGCAGGCATTGCGCACGCGCCTGCGGGCAACGCGGGGCGAAGCTGCAGCCGGGCGGCAAGGCGGACAGGTCGGGCGGCGAACCGGCAATGGTCTGCAGCCGCTGGCCCCGGTCCATGCCGTGCTGGCGGCTTTGCAGCAGTGCCATGGTGTAGGGATGGCGCGCGGCCCGCAGGATGGTGCGGATCGGGCCTTCCTCGACAATGCGCCCACCGTACATGACGGCCACGCGGTCGGCGATCTCCACCGCCGCGCCGATGTCATGGGTGACGAACACGATCGACAAGCCCAGCTCGCGCTGCAGTTCCCGCAGCAGGATCAGCACCTGGATCTGCACGGTGGCGTCCAGCGCGGTAGTGGGCTCGTCGGCCAGCAGCACCTTCGGGTTGGCCGACAGCGCCAGCGCGATCATGGCGCGCTGGCGCATGCCGCCCGACATCTCGTGCGGATAAGCCGCCAGCCGCCGCTCCGGGCTGGGAATGCGCACCGCCTCCAGCGCCCGCAGGGCGCGCTGGCGCGCTTCGGCGGCGGACACGCGGGCATGGGTGCGAATGCATTCGATGATCTGCTGGCCAACCGTGTAGACGGGGTCCAGCGCCAGCAGGGGCTCCTGGAACACCATCGCAACGGTGCCGCCGCGCAGGCGGGCCAGCCCGCGCGAATCCAGCGCGGTGACGTTGGCGCCGTTGATGCGGATCTCGCCTTCCATGCGGGCGCGGCGCGGCGGATGCAGCCGCATCAGCGCACGCAGCGTCACGCTCTTGCCCGAGCCGGATTCGCCGATCAGGGCGAGTGCCTCGCCCGGCGCAACTTCCAGCGATACGCCGTTGACGGCGCGGATGGTCTTGCCGCCGCCGGAGAAGGTGACGCGCAAATCGCGCACCGATACCATGGGCGCGGCAGTTTGCGGTTCTGGAGTGGGGTTGGATGCAGTCACGATGAGGCCCTCAAATCGTTGCAGCGAGCGGACCGGCGGCCGCCGGCAGATGCCGGCTGTGGCCGCCGTCGGCGTTGGCCATCAGGCAGGCCACGGGATGCCCGGCCAGCGCATCCGACAGTACCGGCGCGCGGCGCGAGCACACGTCCTCGGCCATGGCGCAGCGTGGATGGAAGCTGCAGCCGGACGGCGGGTTGATCGGGTTGGGCGGATCGCCCGCCAGCGGCGCGACCAGCGTGCGGCGGTCCGGATCCATTGCCGGCATCGAGGCCAGCAGCGCGCGGGTGTAGGGATGCGATGGGTTGGCGTACAGGGTCTCGGTATCGCCCACCTCCACCACCTTGCCCAGGTACATCACCATCACGCGGTCGCACAGGTAGCGGATCACGTTCAGGTCGTGGCTGATAAAGACATAGGTGAGGTCAAACTCGGCCTTGAGGTCGAGCAGCAGGTTCAGCACCTGCGCTTCCACCGATTTGTCGAGTGCCGACACGGCTTCGTCGAGGATCACCAGGCGCGGGCGCAGTACCAGCGCGCGCGCGATGTTCACGCGCTGGCGCTGCCCGCCGGACAACTCGTGCGGATAGCGTCCGGCGAAGCGCGTCGGCTCCAGGCCCACGCGATCCAGCAGGGCGCGGGCACGCGCGGTGGCTTCGGCGGCGCTGATGCCGTGCACGCGCGCCGTAAAGGCAATGGATTCCTCGATCGTCAGGCGCGGGTTGAGCGAGGAGTAGCTGTCCTGGAAGACCATCTGTACCTGGCTGCGGTAGCGCTTCATGGGCAACTGGGCCGATCCGACGCCCAGCGCATCGAAGATCAGCTCGCCCCTGTTTTGCTCGATCAGCTGCATCAGCAGCCGCGCGGTGGTGGACTTGCCGCAGCCGGATTCACCGACCACGCCCAGCGTCTCTCCCTTCCTGACTTCGAAGCTGACGCCATCGACGGCGCGAACCTCGCCGCCGCGCTGCCAGGGAAGCTTCGATTTGAGCGGAAAGTGCTTGATCAGGTCGCGCGCGATCACCAGCGGCTGCGCCGGGCCGCCCACATCGGCATTGAGCAGGGTATCGGTCATGGCATCGGTCATGGCATCAGTCCTTGATTTCCATCGCCGAGCGGATGCCGTCGGCGAGCAGGTTGAAGGAGATCGAGGTCAGGAAGATCATCGCGCCGGGCAGGGCGGCGACCCACGGCTGCGTATAGATCGCCGTGCGCAGCGTGTTGAGCATCAGGCCCCATTCCGGCTCGGGGGGCTTGACGCCAAGGCCCAGGAAGGACAGGCCCGAGGCCAGGATCATCGAGACCGAGATCAGGCTGGTGGCATAGACAAAGATCGGGCCCAGCACGTTGTTGAGCACATGGGCGCGCACGATGGTCAGCGACGACGCACCCGAGGCGCGCGCCGCGTCGACGAACTCGCGGTTGCGTACCTGCGTGGTCACGCTTTCCGCCACGCGCACGATCTGCGGCACGAACACGATGGTCAGCGACAACAACGCATTGCCCACACCCGCGCCCAGCGTGCCCGACAGCGCGATGGCCAGCAGCACCGAGGGGAAGGCGTACAGGATGTCGACCAGCCGCATGATCACGGTATTGGTCCAGCCGCCGGCGTAGCCCGCCACGATGCCCAGCGCGCTGCCGACCACGAAGGCGATCAGCACCGGCGTGATGCCCATGAACAGTGACAGGCGGGCGCCCAGCATCAGGCGGGACAGCATGTCGCGCCCGAGTTCGTCGGTGCCAAGCAGGTAGTGCTCGGTGCCGACGGGCTTGAGGCGCTTGAGGATGGAAGCGGCGTAGGGATCCGCCGGCATCAGCACTGGCGCGAAGATCGCCATCAGCACCAGCGCCAGCAGGATCAGCGCGGCCAGCATGGCCAGCTTGTTGCGCAGCAGGCGCCGGCCTACGGTGGTCCAGTAGCCTGGCGAACGCTGCACGACAGGCAGCGCGGGCTTCGTCAAAGTCATTTCCATGGGGACTCCCGGTTTCCTTGATGGCGTCAGTTACGGCGTCAGTTGCGCTGGATGCGCGGGTCGAACAGGGTTTGCAGCGCATCGACCAGCAGGTTCAGCAGCACGAAGAACACGGCGAGCACGAGGATGGTCCCCTGCAACAGCGGGAAGTCGCGCTGGAAGATCGCCGAGTTGAGCAGGAAACCCGTGCCGGGCCAGGAGAACACGGTCTCGATCAGGATGGAGCCGCCCAGCAGGTAGCCGAGTTGCAGGCCCATCACCGACAGCGCGGTAGGCGCCACGTTCTTCAGCACATGGCGGAACACCGCCAGCTCCGACAGGCCGCGCGCCTTCAGGCCGACGATGAATTCATTGGAGAGGATTTCCGCAACGAGCGCGCGGATGGTGCGGGCCACGATGCCCATCGGGATCACCGACATCGTCACGGCCGGCAGCACCATGTACTGGATATGTTCCCAGTCCCACGCCCAGTCGCCGGAACCACCCGGGCCCGCTCCCGTGGGGGGCAGCCAGCCGAGGAAGACCGAGAACACGATCACCAGCACCATGCCCAGCCAGTAGTGCGGCATGCTCACGCCGAACACGGACAGGAAGGAGGCGGTGCGATCCGCGGCGGAATCCCGGAAGTAGCCGGCCACGAAGCCGAACAGGCAGCCGAAGGTAAAACCGATCAGCGTGGCCACCGTGGCGAGCCGGACCGAGTTGATCACCGCCGTCATCACTTCGCTCATCACCGGGCGGTTGGTGGCGATGGAGGTGCCGAGGTCCCCATGCAGCGCGCGGGTGAGCCAGTGCAGGAATTGTTCGAGAAAGGGCTTATCGAAGCCATACAGCGCGGTGAGCTGGCGGCGCAGGTCCTCGGAAGCATCGGGCGGCAGCACCGACACCAGCGGGTCGCCCGGCGCGATATGGACCAGCGAGAAGCAGAGCAGGGCGACCCCTAGCAGGATGGGGATCGCATAGATGAAGCGGCGGAGCAGGTAGAACATGATCGTGGCCGGGAAGGCAGGCGCGGGCGCCTGCCGTGGTTTGCGGGGTGCCTGGCCGATGCGTGCCGGCCGGACATTCTCTTGATTGCGCTGTGCGTGGCCGGCCCGGGACCGGCCTCGCACGCGAGCCGCGCAATGCGCTGCTTAGTCCATCGACATGGTGGCGATGTCGATAAACCAGCTCTGCGGCTGCACCACGCCCTTGATCTTCCTGGAGATGGCGCGCGGGCCGACGTCATGCGCGATCAGCACGAAAGGCGCTTCTTCCACGATGCGCGCATGCAGCCTGGCCAGCGCCGCGTCGCGCCCCTTGTCGTCAAACGAGGTGCGCGCGGTTTCGATCAGCTTGTCGAACTCCGCGTTGCCGAAGTAGCCCCAGTTGTTCGAGACCGGCGGCTGCGTCTTGGTGCTGACAAAGCGGACCATGGCGAAGAACGGGTCCATCGCCGCAAAGCTCACGTTGACCGCGTTGGCGCCGTGCGCGCTCGGGTCCTTGGCGCCGATGCGCCAGTTGGTGAAGAGCGTGTTCCATTCGACCACGTCGAAGTCGACGTCGATGAAGCACTCCTTCAGGTTCTGCTGCACGTACTCGTTCATCGGCAGCGGCTGCATCTGGCCCGAGCCCGAAGCCGAGACCTGCACCTTCACCTTGAGCGGCTTGGCGGCGGAGTAGCCCGCTTCCTGCATCAGCTTGCGCGCGGCGTCGGCGTCGTACTTGATATCGAATTTGGGATTGCCCCACCACGGGTTGCCCGGTTCGACAATGCCCTTGGCCTCGGCCATATAGCCGCCCAGCAGCGTCTTCAGGCCGGAACGGTTGACACACAGGTTGGCGGCTTGCCGCACGCGCTTGTCGAGCCAGGGCGATCCGGGCGCGAACGACAGCTGCCACGGCCACATATGCGGTTGCGCGTTGGCGTAGACCTCGAAGCCGCGGCTCTTGATCTGTGCCACCGCATCCGGTGCCGGCGCCTCGATCCAGTCGACCTGGCCAGACAACAGGGCGGCGGTGCGCGCATTGGCCTCGGGCATCGGCTGCATCACCACCTTGTCGATCCTGGGCACACGCCTGGCGTCCCAGTACTGCGCGTTCTTCACCAGTTCCAGCCGCTCGCGCGGCACGAAACGGCTCATCTTGAACGGGCCGGTGCCCGAGGCGTCGGCGGCGAAGGCTACCCACGCTTGCTTGGAACGCTCCGCCGGATCCGTCACCGAGGCCGGTACCGCGGCGAGCTTCTTCTCCCATTGCGTGGGCGAAGCCATGAACAGGTTGCTCAGGTTGTACGGCAGGAAGGAGTCAGGCTCCGAGGTGATCAGCTCAATGGTCATGTCGTCGATCTTCCTGGCTGAACGCAAGGTGGGCATGCGCGAGGCGGTCACGCCGACCTGGCTGGGATCGAACTGCCTGGCGGTCTTGTCGAGCACCTTGCCCACGTTCCACACCACGGCATCCGCATTGAACGGCGAGCCGTCGTGGAACTTCACGCCGGGGCGCAGCTTGAAGACCCACCTGGTCTTGTCCTTGGTATCGACTTTCCATTCCGTGGCCAGGTCGGCAATCAGCAGGCTCGGGCCGTTGCCCTTCGAGAGATCCCACTGGGTCAGCCCGTCGTACATCGGGATGCCGGTAAAGCGGTTGCCTTCGAAGCCCTGGTCGGGCTGGCCCAGCGTGCGCGGGATGTCAGCGGCGGTCATGCCGATGCGCAGCACCTTCTCGGCCATCGCCGTGCCTGGCAACGCAAGCAGGG